>JBEGJD010000062.1:0-8112 GCA_041184765.1 Verrucomicrobiota bacterium
GACGTCCTTGCCGCCGGCGTGGATCGGGCTGTGCGCCGCGCCGCCATTGAGCACCGCCTTGGTGTTGGCGGTGAGGAACTCCATGGCGAAGTGGACGCCCTTCAGCTGGCGGCCCTCGATCGGGAGGTCGCGCGGCTGGGTCGCGCCGGTGCAGATGACGGTGGCGTCGAATTCCTTCAGGAAGATCTGGGGCTCGACGTTCTCGCCGACGTTCGCGTTGCAGATGAACTTGATGCCTTCCTTCTCCATCAGCTCGATGCGGCGGAGGACGACCTCGCGCTTATCCAGCTTCATGTTCGGGATGCCGTACATGAGAAGCCCGCCGGGACGGTCGGCGCGTTCGAAAACGGTGACGGTGTGGCCGGCCTTGTTGAGCTGGGCGGCGGCGGAGAGTCCGGCGGGGCCGGAGCCGATCACGGCGACCTTCTTGCCGGTGCGGACACGCGGGGACTCGGGCAGCACCCAGCCCTCGTCCCAGCCCTTGTCGATGATCGAGACCTCGATGTTCTTGATGGTGACCGGCGGGGCGTTGATGCCGAGGGTGCAGGAACCCTCACACGGTGCGGGGCACACGCGCCCGGTGAACTCGGGGAAGTTGTTCGTCTTGTGGAGCCGGTCGAGGGCCTCCTTCCAGAGGCCGCGGTAGACGAGGTCGTTCCACTCCGGGATGAGGTTGTTGATCGGGCAGCCGCTGGCCATGCCGCTGATCATCTTGCCGGTGTGGCAGAACGGGATGCCGCAATCCATGCAACGCGCGCCCTGCTGGCGGAGTTTCTTCTCCTCCATGTGGTGGTGGAACTCCTTCCAGTCCTTCACGCGCTCGACGGGAGCGCGGTCGACGGGAAGTTCGCGGAGGTACTCGATGAATCCAGTTGGCTTGCCCATGGGGAAGAGGATTGGAGATCGGGATCGTTGGGTGGTGCGCGGATCAGTTGCCGCCGACGCGCGAGAGGTCGCGGGCGTTTTCCTCGAAGGCGGCCATGACGGCCTCGTCGCCCGTTAGGCCCTGGGCCTTCGCGCGGTCGAGGCAGGCCAGCATGCGCTTGTAGTCCTTGGGCATGACCTTGACGAACCGCGGCACGAACGAGTCCCACGCCGCAAGGATGGCGCGGGCGCGTTCGGAACCGGTGTGGTCGAGGTGCCGCTGGACCAGCGTGCGGACGGCGGCGATCTCGCCGGCTTCCTCGAGTTTCTCGACGCCGACCATCTGGCCGTTAACGCGGCGGGCGAAGTCGCCCGATTCGTCGAGCACGTAGGCGACGCCGCCCGACATGCCGGCGCCGAAGTTGCGGCCGGCGCGGCCAAGGACGACCACGCGACCGCCGGTCATGTACTCGCAGCCGTTGTCACCGACGCCCTCGACGACGACGTCGACGCCGGAGTTGCGGACCGCGAAACGCTCACCCGCGAGACCGCGGATATAGGCCTCACCGGCGCTGGCGCCGTAGAAGGCGACGTTGCCGATGATCATGTTCTCCTCAGCGCGGAACGGCGAGGCGGCGGGCGGGTAAACGACGAGCTTACCGCCCGATAGACCCTTGCCGAAGTAGTCGTTGGCGTCGCCCTCGATGGCGAGGGTCATGCCGCGGGTGACGAACGCGCCGAAGCTTTGGCCGGCGGAACCGGTGAACTTCAGGCGAATGGTGTCCTCGGGCAGGCCCTTGGCCCCGTGCTTCCGGGTGATTTCACCGCTGGTGATGGTGCCGGTGACGCGGTTGACGTTCCGGATGGGGAGCTCGGCGGAAACCTTCTCGCCGCGCTCGATGGCGGGGCGGCAGAGCTCGAGGAGCTTGGTCATGTCGAGCGAACGATCGATGCCGTGGTCCTGCTTCATCTGGCAGTAGCGGCCGACCTCGGAGCCGACGTCCGGCTGGTAGAGGATCTTCGAGAAATCGAGCCCCTTGGCCTTCCAGTGGCTGATGGCGCGACGCGGCTCGAGGCGATCAGTGCGGCCGACCATCTCGTCGATGGTGCGGAAGCCGAGCTGGGCCATGATCTCGCGCAGGTCCTCGGCGATGAACCGCATGAAGTTGACGACATGCTCGGGCTTGCCGGCGAAACGGGCGCGCAGCTGCGGGTCCTGGGTCGCGACGCCGGCCGGGCACGTGTTGAGATGGCAGACGCGCATCATGATGCAGCCCGTGGCGACGAGCGGCGCGGTGGCGAAGCCAAACTCCTCGGCGCCGAGCAGCGCGGCGATGGCGACATCGCGGCCGGTCTTGAGCTGGCCGTCGGTCTCGACCGCGATGCGGGAACGAAGGTTGTTCAGAACGAGGGTCTGGTGGGTCTCGGCGAGACCGAGTTCCCACGGGAGACCCGCGTGCTGCAGGGAAGTCTGCGGCGAGGCTCCGGTGCCGCCGTCGTAACCGGAGATGAGGACGACATCGGCGTGGGCCTTCGCGACGCCGGCGGCAACGGTGCCGACGCCAACCTCGGAGACGAGTTTCACGCTGACCCGTGCGCGGTGGTTCGCGTTCTTCAGGTCGTGGATGAGCTCGGCGAGGTCCTCGATCGAGTAGATGTCGTGGTGGGGCGGCGGTGAAATGAGGCCAACGCCTGCCGTGGTGCCGCGAGTCTTGGCGACCCACGGATACACCTTGGTGCCGGGCAGCTGGCCGCCCTCGCCGGGCTTGGCGCCCTGGGCCATCTTGATCTGGAGCTCGCGGGCGTTGACGAGGTACTCGCTGGTGACGCCGAAGCGGCCGGAGGCGACCTGCTTGATCGCGGAGTTCTTCGAGTCGCCCTGTTCGTTGGTCCAGGTGAAGCGCTCGGAGTCCTCGCCGCCTTCGCCGGTGTTGGATTTGCCGCCGATGCGGTTCATCGCGTTGGCGAGCGTC
The DNA here is from genome assembly GCA_041184765.1 of Verrucomicrobiota bacterium. Classification (GTDB taxonomy): domain Bacteria; phylum Verrucomicrobiota; class Verrucomicrobiia; order Opitutales; family Opitutaceae; genus ER46. The sequence continues at coordinate 2,838 of JBEGJD010000062.1, forward strand.
TCGTGGGCCTCCTGCGAGATGGAGCCATAGGACATAGCGCCGGTCTTGAACCGCCGCATGATGCTTTCGGCGGGCTCGACCTCGGAGAGCGGGATGGCCGTCTCGGCGGGCTTGAGCTCGAGAAGACTGCGCAGCGTGCAGAGCGCGGCGCCCTGCTCATTGATGAGCCGCGCGTAGTTCTGGTACGAAGTCTTGTTATTCGTCCGGACGGCCTTCTGCAGGGCGTGCACCGATTCGGGCGTGAAAAGGTGGGCCTCGCCGCTGGAGCGCCACTGATAGATGCCGCCCACAGGCAGCACCGGGCTTTCGGCGGTACGCTCCGGATAAGCGGCGCGATGGCGCAGCAGCACCTCCTGGGCGATGACATCGAGCCCGATGCCGCCGACACGCGAAGGCGTCCAGGTGAAGTAATGGTCGACGACGTCCTGACGGAGACCGAGGGCTTCGAACACCTGGGCGCCGCGGTAGCTCTGGATCGCGGAGATGCCCATCTTGGACATCACCTTCACAACGCCCTTGGAGGCGGCCTTCACGAAGTTGGCGCAGGCCTTCTTGTGGTCGATGCCGGTGAGCAGACCCTCGCGGATCATGTCGTCGATCGTCTCGAACGCGACGTACGGGTTGATGGCGCTGCAGCCGTAGCCGATGAGCAGCGCGAAGTGATGCACCTCGCGGGCGTCTCCCGTCTCGAGGACGATCGAGACGCGGGTGCGCAGACCCTCGCGAATGAGGTAATGGTGCAGGCCGGCGACGGCGAGCAGCGACGGGATCGGGGCGAACTCGCGGGTGACGCCACGATCGCTGAGGATGAGGACGTTGACCTCCTCCTCCTCGATCATACGGCGGGCCATGGCGGAGAGCTCCTCCATGGACTTGGCGAGACCCTTCTCGCCGCGGGTGACGCGGAACAGGATGGGCAGCACGCCGGTCTTCAGGCCGGGCAGATTAGTGCGACGGATCTTGCCGAATTCCTCATTGGTGAGGACCGGCCACTTGAGTTCGACGCGGCGGCAGGCGGTGGGCTCGGGGTTGAGCAGGTTGCCCTCGGAGCCAAGGCGGGTCTCAGCGGAGGTGACGATCTCCTCGCGGATCGAGTCGATCGGCGGGTTGGTGACCTGCGCAAAGAGCTGCTTGAAGTAGTCGTAGAGCAGACGCGGCTTGTTGGAGAGCACCGCGAGCGCGGCGTCGTTGCCCATGGAGCCGATCGCCTCGACGCCGTCGCGGGCCATCGGGGCGAGCACGACGCGCTCGTCCTCGAAGGTGTAGCCGAAAGCGATCTGGCGCTGGAGCAGCGTGGCGTGGTCGGGCTGCTCGATGCGCGGCGCCTCGGGCAGGTCGCTGAGATGCACGAGGTGCTGGTTGAGCCACTGCCGGTAAGGCTGGGCGGAGCAGACCGCGCGCTTGATCTCCTCGTCCTCGATGATCCGGCCCTGGGTCGTATCGATGAGGAACATGCGGCCCGGCTGGAGCCGGCCCTTGCGCACAACCTGGTCGGCGGGGATGTCGAGCACGCCGGCCTCGGAGGCCATGATGACGGTGCCTTCCTTGGTGACGTAGTAGCGCGACGGACGCAGGCCGTTGCGGTCGAGGATGGCGCCGATCTGGACTCCATCGGTGAACGCGATCGAGGCGGGGCCGTCCCACGGCTCCATCAGGCACGAGTGGTACTGGTAGAACGCACGGCGCTCGTCATCCATCGACTCGTGGTTGGACCACGGCTCGGGGATCATCATCATCATCGCGTGCGACAGCGGGCGGCCGGCGAGCACCAGCAACTCCAGCGTGTTGTCGAACATCGAGGAGTCGGACCCGTTGGGGTTGATGATCGGCAGGATCTTCTTGATGTCGTCGCCGAACAGCTCGCTGGCGAACAGCGCCTGCCGAGCGTGCATCCAGTTCATGTTCCCGCGCAGCGTGTTGATCTCGCCGTTGTGCGCGAGATACCGGTACGGGTGCGCGCGCTCCCAGCTGGGGAACGTGTTCGTGGAGAAACGCGAGTGGACGAGGGCCAGCGCAGACTCCATCGACGGGTGCTTCAAGTCGGGGAAATACTGGTCGACCTGCTCCGTCGTGAGCATGCCTTTATAGACGAGGGTCTTCTGGGAAAGGCTGGCGACGTACCAGTACTCGGCGCCCGGGAGCGTCGAGGTGCGGATCTCCGCGTAGCTGCGCTTCCGCACGACGTAGAGCTTGCGCTCAAACGCCATGTCGTCGGCCATGCCCGCGGGACGGCCGATGAACGCCTGGCGCATGAAGGGCTCCACCGACTTCGCCGTGTCGCCCAGCATCGAGTTGTCGGTCTTGACCGTGCGCCAGCCGAGGAAGGTGAGTCCCTCCGACTGCACGACCTGCTCGAAGCGCTCCTCGATGCGGCGCCGCATGGAGGGATTGCGCGGGAGGTAGAAGAGACCGCAGCCGTACTGCCCGAGCTCGGGAAGCTGGAACCGAGCCGCGCGGCAGGCCTCCTGCAGGAAGCGATGCGGCATCTGGATGAGGATGCCCGCGCCATCGCCCGTGTTGATCTCGGCGCCGCTCGCACCGCGATGGTCGAGGTTGCGCAGGATCTGCAGGCCGTCGGCCACGATCCGGTGCGACTTGCGCCCGTGCATGTCGACGATGAAGCCCACCCCGCAGGCGTCGTGCTCGAAGAACGGATCGTACAGGCCCTGTTTGGCCGGCTGGCCGGGGGAGCGACGCGACTCGGAGGGGAGGACGTCGGCAGACAGGGGAGCTACACTGCGGAGTTGGTCGTTCATGTCGTCGGAAAGTTCAAATCGGGGCGCTTAGAGCATAAAAAGGGCCGTTCCCGTCGTCTGCGAGAGCGGCCCGTGAAGTTTTTGATGTGGGATGGCTCTCAGCGTCGGACTAGAAGAAGCGGATCGTTTTCGTGGCCATTTTGGCGTGCTCCTCGTCGGAGCAGCCCGCGTTGGTGGGCACGTCCGTGGTGGTGGCGGTCGGTTTTACCAGGTCGTTGCTGAGCAGGTAGTTCTCGACCTCCTCCCCGGAGACGTCGGCCAGCATGACGCCGTCGATCTCGACGCAGGGCGAAAGCGGCTGACCCGACTTGCGGACCATCTCGGCGTAGTTGTCGCGGTTGTTGATGATGTCGATGTCCTCGAACGGCAGACTGTGCTTACGCAGGATGGCGCGCACCCCGTTGGACCAGCCGCAATGCGGCTTGAGGTAGGCTTTGATAGTCATGCGGTGAACGTGGGCGTGGACAAAAACGCCGCAAGGTAAAGGTCTGGTTTTTCGGCGATCAAGCGTCGTTTTGGAAATTTTCCCGCGGCGCGCCCAAGTTTTATCCGGACAGTCCATGCGAGGGCCCGCGGCGTGAAACGCGGCCTAGCTTTTTCCGGATCGAGCGGGTATCTCCCGCGCGATGAAAGTCCTCGTGACCGGCGCCGCCGGCTTCATCGGCCACCATGTAGCGCGGCGCCTCGCGGAGACGCGGCGCTGCGAGGTGCTGGGCGTGGACAACCTCAGCGATTACTACGACGTGGCGCTGAAGCGGGCGCGGCTGGAGCAACTGGCGCCGCTGGAGGATTTCCGGTTCCTGCAGGCGGATTTCGCGGACGCCGCGAAGTTCCCCGCCTTGGTGGCCCACTTCAAACCCGACTACGTCGTGCACCTCGGAGCGCAACCGGGCGTGCGATTCAGCATGGAACAACCGGCCGCCTACACGCGGAACAACCTCGAGGGTTTCGCCACCGTGCTGGAGGCGTGCCGGCGGAATCCACCGCGGCACCTGGTGTTCGCCTCGAGCAGCAGCGTGTACGGCGCGGGCGCCAAGCCGCCGTTCCGCGAGGACGACGACGCCAACCAACCGGTCTCCTACTACGGCGCGACCAAGCGCGCGAACGAGCTGATGGCGTACAGCTACGCGCACAACCACCGACTCAACGTCACCGGCCTGCGCTTCTTCACCGTCTACGGCCCGTGGGGCCGGCCAGACATGGCGCCGACCCTCTTCGCCCGCGCGATTCTCGCCGGCGAGCCGCTCAAGCTCTTCAACGGCGGCCGCAACCTTCGCGATTTCACCTACGTCGACGACATCGTCGACGGGGTACTCAAGGTCCTGCTCTACCCGCCCGCGCAGCCGCCCGTGCCGCCGCTGCGGATCTACAACCTCGGCCACCACCGCCCGGTCGAGACGCTGCTCTTCGTGCGGATGCTCGAGGAACTGCTCGGGAAAAAGGCCGCGGTGGAGCTGCTGCCACCGCAGCCCGGCGACATGACGGAGACCTGCGCCGACCTCACCCGCATCCGGAAGGAGATCGGCTTCGAGCCCAAGGTCCCGCTGGAGGAAGGCCTCCGCCGTTTCGTCGACTGGTTCCGCGGCTACTACGGCGTCTGAACGTGCGAGGATTGCGCCCGGCGACCGCCGCGCTTGGTCTGCGGTCATGGCCAACGCCAACGGCGTCATCCTGCTCGACCCATTCCCGCGCCGCCTCGACCGCATCTTCGAGGCGGAGGACCGCGCTCGGTTGGAGCGCCTCGGCCGCGTGCTCTGGCACGACGGCGCACCCGCTGATCCCGCGTACCTCGATGCGCACCTGCCGGAAGCGATCGCGCTGATCGGGCAGTCGCCGCTGGGCAAGGACCGGCTCGACCGCGCGCCACACCTGCGCGCCGTGTTCAACGTCGAGAGCAATTTCCTGCCCAACGTCGACTACGCCGAGTGCCACCGCCGAGGCATCCCAGTGCTCTCCACCGCACCGGTCTACGCGCGACCCGTCGCCGAGATGGTGCTCGGCATGGCGATCTCGCTGGCGCGGCGCATGCACGAGGCCGACGCCGCCGTGCGCGCGCGCCGCGAGTTCAAGGGTGACAACCAAGATTCCTTCCTGCTCCACGGGAAGCCGCTCGCGCTCATCGGCCATGGCAACCTCGGGCGCGCGCTCGTGCCGCTGCTGCGGCCGTTCACGCGCGAAATCATGGTCCACGACCCGTGGATCCACCCATCGGTGCTGCGCGACCAGGATCTCATCCCCGCGACCCTCAACGAATGTTTCGACCGCGCACGGGTGGTTTTCCTGCTCGCGGCCAACACGAGTGAGAACACCGGCCGGATCGGCGCGGCGCACTTCGCACGGATGCGGCCGGGTAGCGTCGTGATCCTCGCCAGCCGCGCGGAGATCGTCGACTTTCCCGCCCTGCTCGCCGCCGCGCGCTCCGGTCACATCCGCGCCGGCATCGATGTGTGGCCGACCGAGCCCATCCCGCCCGACGAGCCCGGACGCGACACGCCCAACACCCTCGTGCAGGCGCATCG
>JBEGJD010000063.1:0-17897 GCA_041184765.1 Verrucomicrobiota bacterium
TCAAAACACTGAACGCCCTGACCCCATTCCCACGGGGTCAGGGCGTTCAGTGTTTTGGTACGCAGCTTGGTTCGTCTGAGAAGTCTTCACCCGTGATTTGGGTACGGCCAGGCGTGGCACACGCAGGCTGTTTCCCGAATTGATGCAGTCATGGCCAGAATGCCGCGAATCCAATACGAGGGAGCGTTGTACCACGTGATCAATCGGGGGAACTACCGGAGTGCTGTCTTCGAGACCAGTGGAGCTGCGGCAGCCTTCGAGGCCGCGCTTGCCGAGACGTGCGTTCGCCACAACTGGCGCATCCACGCGTATGCGATCATGCGCAACCACTTCCATTTGGCGCTCGAAACCCCTCAGGCAAACCTGGTCGAAGGTATGCACTGGCTGCAGGGTACCTTCGCCTCCCGATTCAATCGTTTCCGCGAAGAGCACGGGCACCTTTTCCAAGGTCGCTACAAGGCGCTGCTGGTGGAGGATGCGGCCGCTCTCCTTCGTGTAATCCATTACATTCATCTCAATCCCGTACGCGCGCATCTCGTGGCACCCGCCTTCTGCGCGACTTTTCGCTGGGGCAGCTTGAGCAAGCTTCGCCAGCCTTCGCGTCCGGCGTGGCTCGTAGCGGATGTTTTACTGCGACAGTTGGGCTTCCGCGATTCAACGGCCGGTTGGAGCGAGTACGCCACGTTCCTGGCTGAACTGTCCGGTAATACGGCGGACCAGGAACGCATGGAGTTCGGCGGCCTCTCGTCCGGCTGGGCGATCGGGACTCAGGCTTGGCGAAAAGCGTTGGCCATCGACTACCGTCATCTCGCGCTCAATTCAGGAATGGAGAGCTGCGAGTTACGGATGCTCAAAGAGGAGAACTGGCGCGAGGAATTGGGTCGCGTCATGTCTGAGCTGGGAAAAACACCTCAAGACTCCGCGGATGAACCGCCTGACGTAGAGTGGAAGATCGCGTCCGCTACGACGTTACGCGTCCGTGGCATTCCCTACTCGTGGATCGGGCGCGAGCTTCGGATGGGTCCTGATAATAGAATACGGTCTCAGGTGTTCCACTTCCGGAAGGCCCAAGCCACACGTCTCTGATGATAGAACGTGAACATTGAACGCCCTGACCCTTTCCGGATGGGGTCAGGGCGTTCGGTGTTAATGGCTCTATTTGTCCAGACATAGGACCTGGGCGGTCGGCGCACAGAATGTTACAAGTGCCTCGAGTTGGGATTTATAAGAACCATGACCGATGCTCTTGGGAGAGCACATCGTGGGCTTTCAACGATCCTTAACATTGAACGCCCTGACCCCTTTGGGGCGGTTAGGCGAAGAGGGCACGGTAGGTGCGTTCCGCGAGGGGGAGACGAGGGCGGAGCGCTGAGGTGGCGGCGATGCCAGCAGTGGTCGCCACCGCCGTGAACGCGATCGCCAGAGGTAGATCCGGCGCGCCCAGTCCGGAAGCGCGCATGGTGCGGAAGAGCAACTGAAGCGCCGCGATCTGGAGCAGATACGCGAGCAGTGAATTTCTTCCAAGCAGCAGAATCACGGGCAGCCCCGGAGCTTCCGTGGAAACCCGGCGGCCGACCACATACAGCAAGGCGAGGGTCACTGTGATCAACGTGGTCGTCAGCGCGAACCCTGGCTCACCCCGGGTGAGCACCGCCTGCAGAGCGGTGCAAACGAACAGCAGCGCCATAGGATGCCGGAGCGCGGATGGCGCGCGTCCAAATGCGACGCAGCCGCTGAGCACGCCGAGAAAACCCAAACCCGCAAGTTCGAGGTTGAACGGTAGCGACGAAACCGTCGCGAGCATCGCCGCGGTCCCGAAAACCAGGGCGCCCACCAGGAGGACCGCCTGACGTCCGCTCCGACCCAGCGCCAGGGCGGCGCCGCAGGCCGCGAGCACGTAGGCAATGGGCAGCAGGACTCCGAACACCGCCGCTCGAACACCCCCGGGGCCGAGAATCACGTCGAGGCGTTCCGCGAATTCCGCCAGTTCCAGCCGCCGATTGTAACTGGCCGGCATCAGGGCGTGGGCGGTCACGTTGAGCGCCAGAAACAGCATCAGGATGCGCACGCCGCGCCACCACAGACGTCGTGCCACTCCGGCGTCGCCGGCCACCCAGCGGTGCAGGTAGATCCGCCCAACACCGAAACCGGCCAGAAAGACGAAAGCCCCCGGCAGGAACCGCAGGTGGCGCAGGATCGCGGGATCGGCACCGCTGTAGTTGACGGCATGATACAGGATCATGCAGAGCACCAGCGCGCCGCGCGTGAAATCCAGGGCGGCGTCTCGCGTAGCCGTGGGATCGGGCTTCATTAAGCGGATCGGGCAGCAAGCCGGTCCCACGCCGCCGCCACGGGAAGTATTTCCGCTCCCGAGGCGCTCGCGAGATTCAACGCGTGGGCGAGAAACGAGGGCGTAATCCCAAAGCGCGAGGGCCGGGGGGAGACGTCGTGTGTTGCCAGGATGAGCCATCCGCCGGCCGCGGCCGAGGCGGCGATGGCTGCGGCAAGTGATCGACCGTCCCCGGCGGTCTGCTCGAGAAAGTATCCGCGCAGACAGTTCAAGTCGACTACACCGGCGTTGTGAGTCTGTCCGCCGCCGCGGCAGCACACGAAACGGCGACCCATGCGGCGTTTCGTGCCCGCACGCGGCGGGCTGATCGGATACGAAAGGGTGCGGAACCGCGCTCGCGGAAAACAGGCCCCGAGATGGTCCTCGTTGCGCGTAACCGAGGCCTCGAAGTCCTCCGGAGTGGTTTCCCACGCGGGACAATGCGCGTGGGTGTGGCAGCCGATCTCATGACCGGCGGAGAGCAGCGCGCGGAGGTCGTGGTGCGTGAAGTGAGGTCCGGATGCCCCGTCGCGGCCGGCGAGGCCGAAGGATGTGTAGTAGGTTGCCGTGACGCCGTGCCGCGCGAGCACCGGGCCGCCGGCGGTCCAGGCTGAACGCGGGAAATCATCGAACGTGAACGAGACGATGGGGCGGCCCGGCTGGAGCCGGAACGGACGGCAGGCGAATCGCCGGGAGGCCCAACGGCCGAGGGCGCGCCCGGTCCGGGTGAGGAGAACGAGGTTACGCATCGCTTGGCGGGGTGAGGGGTTCAGGGTTGCAAGGGACGACGGAAGTGGCGGACCGGGCCGAGCGCCCGGCTGCACGCCAGCAACCGGCGCCGTTGGCGTGACTCCCAGGCCAGCCTCAGCCTCTGGCGCAGACGGCCCGTGCGCGGGCGCCAGGATCCGGACATAAGGTGAATCCCGTGCCTGCCGACGCGGTGCCAATTCGCCGGGTCGCAAACGTCACAGTCCGGTCCCGGCTGCAGGATGGTGACGTCAGCCGCGGTGTCCGGGTTCTCGGCGAACGTGCGCGTCAGCAGTCCGGGACCGGTCGTGTTGAGAACCTCGAAGTCGCGTTGGAACCAGCGGGGAATGCCGCGAAACATCGGTTCGCGCCACGCGCGGTCCCGGGCCCCCCTTACGCAGTCACGAATGACCGCGCCGAGGAACGGATGGCCGGCCGTCGCGCCGAAGGCGTAGTTGCCGATTTCCCAGTCGATGCCGTGGGCCTCACGAAGGTGCCGGTTCAGGCTAATCTCCTCGAACGGGAACACCGCGCGGTGCGACCGCAGATCGCCTAACGGGGCCTCGAGAATCACATCGAGATCGAGGTAAAAGCCGCCCAGTCGGTGGACCGCGAGGTAACGGAAAAAATCCGCCCGCTGCACCGGGTGGGGAAATTCCTGCAAGGTTGCGCGATGCTCGGGGTACTCAGATGCGACGAAGCCGGCGATGTCCCGGTCATCGAAGAAGAGATGCTCCCATTGCGGATGGTGGAGCCGGAGGGAGGAGGCCACGGCCCGGGCGGCGGGTGAAAGCTCCCGTGTCGGCGCGGTTTGGATGATTCGCGCGGGTATCAGCGTTTCCGAGTTCACGGTGTTCAGGAGCCGAGGTGTGCGGCGAGGTAAAGGAGGCCCACGGGGGTCATGCACGCGAAGTGGGATTCCGCGCAGTTCGCGACGAGCGTCGCGGTGAAGATCGCGACGCCCGCGACGGCCCATGGGGTAGGTCGCGCGAGCCCGCGGTGGAGGCGCCGGGCGGTGCTGGCCAGTAGAATGAGGAGCAGCCCGACTCCGAGAAACCCACCGGCCAGGTAGACCTCAAGGTAGCCGTTGTGAGCGGAGAATGCCACCCACTCGGGCAGACGCCCTCGGTGCTGTGGATCGTCCCAGAGGCTCATGAATCCTGTGCCGATTAGAGGGTCGGTGCGGAGGGCAAGCAGCTCGCGCCAGACGTCCGTCCGCCCGGTGAAGGTCATTTCGCGTCCGAGTTCCGCCACCGCCGGCCGAGACCATTCGAACACCACCTCCAAGCTGAGGAGAAGCGTGACGCCGATGACGAGTAGCGGCACGATTCGGGCGACCTGGCGTCTGACGACTGGCAGAAGCGGGGAGAGCAGGAGCATCGCCGCCAGACCGAGCGCGAGCATGGATGTGCGGCTCTGGCTCAGGGCGAGCAGCCAAAGCGCCAGGACAAGTAGGACGGGAAGCGCCATCGAGGGCGGAGGGCGCGCGTCGGCGCCCGGCTGACGGCGACGCTCCAGCCAGTCGAAAAGCAGGACCAACGCGCACACCAGCACCGTCGCACCCAGCGCGTTCTTCTGGGTTGTTACGCCGGTGACCTCGAGCCCGCCGGAATGCTGGCTGTATCGCCGGCCGAGATCCGGGAAGTGACGAATGAGGACCACCGAAAGCGGCAGAAGGACGCACGCGCAGCGCACAAACACCGCCCGCAGCGCCTGAACGGGCTCCCGTTCGCTGAGGATGAGGAGCACGATGAGAATGTTCCCGGCTTCCTTGCCCCAACGGCGTAGGGACACGAACGGGGAGTGCGCCCAGCACACTGAAACCAGCAGGTAGCCGTAGAAAAGTAACAGCGGCCAGTTATGCCGGACGACGTCTCCCCAAGGAACCGGGCGTCGCGCGAGCACAAGCACAGCGGCCGTCATCAGCGCGAAAAACACCGCCCGGTCGAGCGGGCTACCCTCCAGCGTCGCGCTGCCGCCGAGGTCGAACCAGAGCGAGAACGGCCGGGAGGCGAGGATCGCCAGCCAGACGGTGGGGATCCACACCGCGCCGGAGACACCGGGTCTCGCCGCGACGTCGCGACGGATGACCCAGAGTCCCGCGCTGGTGACCGCGAGCAGTAGAATCAGACTCACGACGAGGATTGCAGGATTTCGCTCTCGATGAGACGGAGCGTGATCAGCTGGTGGAGCTCACGCGTGCGGTTGGCGCGTCCGGTCAGGTGCTCCTCGACCACGCGCGCGGTGGCGCCGGGCAAAAACCCGGGCGCCTCGAAGCCGGAGAGCAGGTCCCGCACCATGCCGGCGAGCGGTTCCCGGTACCAGAGACGGAAGTGGGCGAATTTGTGCCGGCCAAGAAAGAGCCGCTCCGGATGCAGCGAACGCACCCGCTGCTCCAACGGCGCCAGCCATTTGGGCATCCCGTAATCCCACACGTACTCGGCCCTCGCCGTGGTTTCGCACCACGCGGCGTTGAGCGGCGTCACCAACGGGTGCGGGGGGTGGCGCAGTCCCCGGTCGGTTGGGATCGCGGCGAGGTCCCGCGAACGTGCCGCGATGAGGCGAAGCAGCGGTTCAGCGCTCCTCCGGTCCTCCGTCGGGGCCTGATAGGCGAGGGCGACCAGGGAGGGATCGAGGAACGGCGTGCGGGGAATGATCTCGGCGCGTTCGGCGGCAAGACGGGCCCGATGGAGCCACGGCATCTGTTTGAACGCGATGAACGTGAGCGGATGCTCGGTGGCTTCGTGGCGCAGGGTATCCCACGCCTCCCGTACGAGGCGGTGGTATTCGGGAAGCAGCAGCGAGGGATCGACCGGCTGCCGACGCAGCGCGATGTGCCCGCGCAGGACTTCGGACCCGTAGTTACCGGTCAGCCGGCGACCGGCGATCGCGCGGGCCGCGCGGTTCAGGTGGATCTCAGCGGCGCCGGAGACGTCCAATTCGCCATCACTCGCCACCACCGCCTCCTTGGCCAAGCGCGGAAACGCCCCGAGGAACTCCTCATCGAGTCGCAGTGTGGTGTGGGCGCACCCGCAGGCTGTCGCGAGACGGCGGGCGATGGTGACATCGGCGCACTCCCGCAGGGGTCCGCCGAACGTATAGCAAGGCAGCCGGTGATCGGAGGCCCAGGCCAGCACGGCGCGACTGTCGAGCCCGCCGGTCAGCGATAGCGCGGTGTCGGCGCCGTCCCCGAGGCAACGGTCCAGGGCAGCCGGGAATTCCTCGAACAGGCGGAGGTTGAATTCGTCCCGGGGCAGCGGGGCCCGCGTCTCCCACGCCGCCGGTGTGAAGTGGCGTCCCGGGCGCACCTCGCCCGCGGGCGTGAGGGTCCAGGCTGAGCCGGGTGGCAGCGCGCGGATGCCCTCGTAGAGGGTCCGGTCCTGCAGCACGCAGCCGAGTGCGAGGTACTCCGCCAGCCCGCGGGGATCCAAGCGGTGGGGGCGTGGCAGCAGCGCGAGCAACGCACGGATGGAAGTGGCAAAGATAAGCCTTTCCGGGGTCTCGTGGACGAAGACCCGGCCGAGGCCGTGACGATCGTTGCAGAGCGTGACTTCGCCGCTCCGGCGATCGATCACAACACCACGGAACGGCGCGCCGAGCGGGCGCAGCGCGGCCGCGCCGACCGCCGACCACCCGGCGGCAAACGCCTCAGGCGAAGGTTCGCCGCCGCTATGATCGAGCATCACACCCACTTTGCCGTCGTGGTTCCAGACCGGTAGGCCCGCGGCGGGCGCGCCGGCGACCGCGATGGCTCCGTGGACAAAGGCCGCGATGGACGAGCCTGGTGCGGCCGCGCCGCACATGCGGGCGGCGAGTGCGGCCGGAGGAGGCTCGTCCTCCCGCGCGGGGGCGCGGCGGAGGAATCCAGCGATTACAGTCATGGTGCGGAAGTGGAGCCGGTGGGAGGAATCGAACCTGCCGTATGCCGAAAACAAGTCGGCCGCTTTACCACTAAGCTACGCCGGCGAAATTTGGATCAGCCCGCGGGGCGCGGGACACGGAAGTTCAGCGCCCTCGCTCGGAGCCGGAGAAAGAGGTTCACCAGCGGCTCCGGCACGCGGTTTCTGGTCGGTTGATGAAAACCCGTGCGCAGCGCGAGCCGGCCGCGCCAATTCAGCGGCACATGATAACGCGGCACACGGACGTCACGGAATCCGTTGCGACGCTTGAACTCGGTCATGGGGCTGCCGTGTTTACGGCCGTACACGTACTGGCCGTAGATCAGGTGGCGCGCGGGCAAACTCGGGCACAGTTCGACCGAGGCCGCGAGCAGCGCTTGGGTTGCGAAGGTGTCGCGATGCGCCTGGGACGCCAGGATCTGCATGATACGGGCGGCGGACCCGACGCGCACCAGCTTCACGAAGCCGATGAGCGTCTCCCCGAGGTACGCGCCCAGGAAAAACGATCGGGCGAGGAAGGATGAATTCTCACGACGCACGGCCTGGTTTTCTTTCCCGTGGTGCGGGAAGCGGCGGCCCTGCCGGATCGGCGTCTCGTCGTAGAGGCGCTTGATGCCCGCCACGAGTTCGTCGTCGAAGGCGGCGGAGCGCACGGTGACGCCCGCCTTGCGCGACCGGCGGACGTGCTTGCGCGTTTCCTGCGGTAGCCCCTCCCACCATGCGGTGAAGTTCGTAGTGTCGACGACCGCGATGCTTTCCCACGTGTGGGGATAGGGATGTCTCGGCTGCACATCATCGACGGGCTGGGCAAAGGAGAGAATGTCCGCGCGTGACCGGCTTGCGTGCAGCTCATCGATGAGCTTCGACGCTTCGGGCAGGGGAGGCTCGATCCACACTTCGTCCGCAAGGCGGGCGATCCGCGGCCAGCGGCCGACGATTTCCAAACGTTGGCCGGCGACTTCAATCCGATGGTCGCGCATGGTTGCGAGGAGTCTCAAGGGGTCCGGGTGCGGATTGGTTCCAAGCCGGCGGCGGCGAGCAGCCGTCCGGCGTGGTCGCCGATCCGCACGGCGAGACGCATGAACAGGTGGTGTCCGCAGATCAGCGCGGGTGGGAGCAGCAGGAGGTAGACGGGAATCGCGGCGGCGGAGGAGGCGGTGGCGCGGAGCGGGTCGGGAGTTACCCGTAGGCTGTTCCGGCCCCGGAGGAGCGCGCGGCGGAGCAGGTAGCGGCGGGTGCAGCGATGCGGGGGAACTTCCTCGTGCACGACGGCCTCGGCGCACCAGGAGAAGCCGTGGCCGGCCGCGGCCAGGCGCCGGAAGAGATCGACGTCCTCACCGCCGGTGGCGAGCTGCTCATCGAACACCGGATCCAGCGGCAGCAGCGCGTCGCGACGCACGAGGGCGTTGCCGGTGCGGCAGCGGGTCCAGGGTACGCGGGAACCGGAAGGCAATTCGTCGCGTTCCCAGAAGCCTCCACGTAGCAGCCAACCGGGCGGGACGGAGGAGTAGCGGGGCCGTACCGGACCTAGAATCGCGCTTGCGTGGTCCCGCCGGCTGGACTCGTGAAGGCGGTGGAGCCAGTCGGGCGCGGGTGTCTCGTCGTCGTCGATGAAGGCGATGTGGTCCCCATCGGCGAGCGATAGCGCGCGGTTGCGGGCTCGGGCAATGTTGGGTGTCGGTTCCCAACCGTGCCGCACCGGCACGGGGCTGCGGGCGGCGAATTCCCGGATGACGGGATCCGCCGATCCGGCGGGGTCGTTGTCAACGACGACGAGGGAGTGGGTGAAGGTTCCGGAAGTTTTCTGCGCGGCGAGGGCGGCGAGCAGGCCCGGGAGACGGTTGCTCCGCCGGCAGGTGCAGAGGCAGACGGTGATGTGCGGCAATGCCATGCTTTCAGGCGCCGGCTGGCTTGGCGTCGGGCCGGCAGCGGCCGAGCAGAAGTTGGCGCAGGCGCGCCATTTGTTCCGCTCGGTGGAAAGTGATCAGCTCCGGGGGAACGGCGCGGGGTGCGCGCCGCAAGGCCGACCAAAGGTATCCGGATAAAAAGAGGAGTCCACCGGCGAGGAAGGGCGGTCTTCCTAGGATGTAGAACCCGCGGAGGAGCGCCCAGAGGGGGTGGCTTCCGGTGAGGTGCGCCTTGCGCCCGTAGTGGAAGGGGACGAGGGCGGCGTGGTGGGTACCCGTGCCGAGGCGACGGTGGTGGAAGCAGAGGCGCTCGGGGAAGGTGTGGGTCTCCCAGCCTTTCTGCCGGGCGGAGGTGACGGCGATCCAATCCACCGCGCCGCCTTTCACCGGCATGTAGCCTCCGATCTCATCCAGGCAGGTGCGGCGGAACAACTGGCACGCCCCCGACACGTGACTGAGCGTGGCCGAACGGGGCGTGAAACTGTGGCGCTCGATCGCCCCGTCGTCCTCCACGAAAGGCGTGCCGACCACGCCGAGCCGGGGGTTTCGCGCCATGCGGTCGACGAGGAAGGCAAAGTAATCCGGCCCCACGGTTATGTCGGCGTCGAGATTGCCGATGTAGTCGCAGTTCAGGTCGGCGAGTGCCTCACGGCCGGCATTGAAGCAACGAGCCTTGGCGGCAAAGTGGCGGTCGCGGCGCTCGGGTAGCCGCAGCAACCGAATCCACGGGTACGCGGCGGCGTGGCGTTGCACGATGGCGTCGGTGGCGTCGGTCGATCCGTCGCTCACGATCACCCAGCGTTCGGGACGCTGGGTCTGGTCGATCACGGCGGCGAGCGTGCCGGGCAGAAAGGCCTCCTCGTTGCGGGCGGCGGTGATGAGGGCGTAGCGCCGCGGGTGGGCGCCGGTGGAGTCGGCAGGGGCGATCATGGGGGGCTGGAAACGGTCCGGCGTGCGAAGCGGAGCAGCAGGTGGGCGAGAGCGTGGAACATCGTGGCCTGCCCCCAGTGAAAATAGGGCGTGGCGGCCCGAATGAGAGGGTAGCGCCGGTGGATGAAATGGCCGTCGGCCGCCTGCATGTGGCGGATCGTCCAGTCGGCGGTGAGCCAGGCGCGGGCGAGCGCGCCCGGGTCGTCGTCGGCAAAAAGGCAGAAGGTGTCGATCGCCTGCGCGGCGCACTGGATATCTACCGGGTGCTCGCGGTTGTGGTAGTAGCGGGGTCGTCCGTCGGCCCCGAAAAAGACGCGCCGGTAGTAATCGTAGCCGCGCGAGAGATGGGGCCGGAATTCCTCGTCGCCGGTGGCGTCGACGTAGCGCTTCAGCGAGTCGAGGTTGTAGGCGGTGTGGAAGCTGTCGATCCAGCGGTAATGCGGCGCCTCGCCATACCACCATGAGCCGTCGGACCGTTGGCGGTGGCAGCTATAGGCGACCGCGGCGCGCGCCGCAGCGCGGAATTCCGGCTCGGGTCGCAGGCTCCAGGTGCGCGCGAGTAGGCCGGCGCCGAGCAAGTTCGCGTTGTGGACCGGGTTGACGCCGAGTGCGGTGTAACTGAGGCATTCGCCGTCGGCCGTCACGTGGCGGGGCAGGGTGAGGACCCAGCGGCATGCGCCGGCGGCGACATCGAGGTAGTGTGGTTCGCCGAGGAGATCGTGGGCGTCGAGAAACGCGTGGCCGATGAGGCTCGTCCAAACGATCGTCGGGGTATGGGCGGGAATCCGTCCGCCGCGTGTGCTGAAGTCGAAATGGTTACCCCAGCAGGGGCCGGCGTGGCCTGGTTCGCGGGCCGCTTCGAGCCACGCGAGGCAGGCGCGTGCCTTGGCTGCGGCGGACTCGTCACCGGTGGCGGCGGATAGCCGCGCGTAGCCGCCGGCCATGAAGCCCCGGCCCTTGGTTGATTCCAGGGGCACGACGCCGACGAGTGGCCGGAGGTTGAAAGGAAACTTCCAGACCAGTTGCTGCAGGATGCGTTCTCCGAGTAGCGTGCCGCAGGTGAGAGGTCGGAGAAAGGAGGTCAGGCCGTCGCCCGGATCGTAACCGCGGTAATCGCGTGCCTCCACCCAGGCCTGCACGGCGCGCAGGCTGCGTTCGGTCATCTCGGGCATGGGATGGTGCATGGATGGGACGAAAGCGCGTCGCGCAGGGTGCCCCGGGACTCGGGGCGAGCGCCGCCGGGAGTTGGTCACGCCGCAGCGGTCGCTGGCCGATGGGAGTTCGCCGGGACGCCGCTCTCCGGCGCACGTCCGTCGCGGATGAGATCGTCGACCAGTTTGAGGTAATTCGCTTCCCGGACCGCCCAGCCGTTACGAGCCGCGTAGTCCGTCGCCCGCGCGACGCGGGCGCGCGTGCCCTCGGTGTCACGCAACGCTTCGAGCATCGTCCGAGCCAGCGAGCCGGCGTCGCCCGGTTGGAAGAACCGGACCACTGTTTCGTCGAAGTAGTGCCGGTCGATCCGAGTGGCCGCCACCACCACCGGGACGCCCAGCGCCATGAACTCCATGATCTTGGTGCTGTAGGCCTCGTTGCCAAAGGCGTCGGCCCGCTTCGGCACGATCCCGAGATCCGCGTCGGCCATCACGCGCGCGATCTCCCGTACGGGCACCGGGTCGTGGAAGCGTACCAACCCGCGGCAATCCAGCTCGGCCGCCAGCGCGATCAGCGCGGGCTTCATCGGGCCGTCGCCGTAGAGGTGCAGCTCGGCACCCGGGATCTCCGCGCTGAGTTCGCGGAAGGCGAGCAGCGCGAGATCGAGACCTTGATGCCAGTTCAGACTGCCCGGAAAAAGGATGATCGTACGGGAGTCGTTTCGTTGCCGCAGACCCGGTCGGAACACCCGGGAGTCCGCATGATTCAGGAAGACCGAGCAGCGGCCGGCGGTGCCGGTGCGTGCGGCGTACGTTTCCCACCAGAGGTGGTTCGAGATAATCACATGGTCCGCCACGGAAGCGGCTCCACGCTCGATACACTTCAGGAGCAAACTCGCTCCCCCCGGACGTCCGTCGCAGAATTTCGCCGCGTAAAATTCCGGCGTCAGGTCGTGGATATCGAGGATGACGCGCGTTCCACGGCGGCGCAGCGTGGCCGCCGCCATCACAAGGAAGTCCGGCATGTTGTGGACGTGCACGAGATCGAAGGGCCGGCGGTCGGCTTCCTCCCGTAGCCACCGCGTCGCGCGGGCCAGAAATCGCAGGGCGGGTCGGAGATGGCCGATTGGTGATCGCTCCTGTTTGCCAAAACGATCGTCGAGCCGGTGCACGCGCACGCCGTCGAGCGTGGTGGTCAAGGGGTCTGTCGGGTGACGGCGCAACGCGAGCACCTCGACCAGATCGCCGCGCGCGGCCAGCGACTCCGCGTACCGCATGACGCGGTTGTCCTGCTCGTAGCAGGACTGCGCGACGAGGCAGATGCGCCGTGGTCGGGCACAGGTGGGCCGCGGGGAAAGCGAGCCGACGTAGGCCGCTACCTCTCGCGGCAGCGCGTGCCACGTGTTCTCGCCGTGCCGGTCGCGGATGTGCTCGAGCAGGGAAGTGTAGCACGCGAGCGGATAGGTTCGCGGCGACGGGGGTTCGCCATCGAGCTGAAGGTAATCCGGGTGAACGTTGATGAGCGCCATGCCGCCGCGGTCCGCGATCCAGTCGATTTTGCGCAGCCAGATCGCGGGCGAGGGTTCCTGGAGGAGAAGAAACAGCGTGGAGTCCTGCGGGAGTGTGTAAGGTAGCTCGACGTAGCCGCCTTCGCCGGACGGCGCGGGAATCCAGAAGGGGAAAAGCGTGCCGGCGCCTTCCGACTGCGGCTCGAACGGATCGGTGTCGAAGGTCGAGGAGTCCCAGGCGATCGTAAGGTCGTGGAGCCAGTCCAGGTTTCGCAGCATGAAGCCGGAGCGAAACCCGGTGGCCCCCCATTCGTGGAGGCGGCGGTTGATGCGTTCCGCTTTGTCGGAGAAACGGCGCCGCGACGTGAAGAGCTTGCCGTCGTGGTGCAGGTCGTGGACCCCGACTTCGAAGCCGTTGTCGAGCAGCCAGGCCCGCAAAGCCGCGGGGGCCGCGTACGGGCCCTCCGGGATGAAGTTAAAGCAGGAGCGGAACCCGAGCCTTAGTTCCAGTTCCGCGAGGGCGCGACATTTGGCGAGGCCGGAAGGTCCCTCGACGTCGTGGGTGATCACGAACGCGAAGCGCCGGTCGTGCGGCCAGCCCGGCCACCGCGCGGGCGGGCGCGCCGATTCCGGATCAATGGGCCACGTGCCGGAGAAGCGACGGCGGAGCCCGTTCGCCAGGAGCCGCCGCAGGGCGATCCGCAGCCGCCAAGGCAGAAGCGGCTTCACCGCGTAGTAAAAACGATGGGAGAACATCCTCATACGGCCCCTCCCCAATGGGGTCAGGGCGTTCAATGTTTCAGACCTTTCGCCAAGGGGTCAGGGCGTTCGGCGTTTAAACGGGGGCTCAAACATTGAACGCCCTGACCCCGTGGGGGCTAGGAGACGGCGAGGTGGTCTTCGTGCAGGAGGGCGGGGACGTAGCGGCGGGTACGGTTCAGGACGACGCCGGCGCGGGCGCCCGAAGCCTCCAGGAGCGCAAGCGCGCGGCGGGCGACGTCGCGATCGGTTCGCTCCGCTTCCACGACCACAAGCACGAGATCCATGAACGCCGCCAAGCGCGGGGTAACGCTGATCTGGCTCACCGGGGGCATGTCGAAGATCACGTAGTCGAAGGCGCTCGTCTTTAGACGCGGCACGAGCCCGCGGAAACGTCGCGGCAGGTTGCGAACCCCGTCGCCATCGCCCGGTTGCTCCGCGGCGAGAAACAGTTTTTCGCCGTCGCGGTCCGTGGGCCCGGTGGTCAGCATGTCCTCTAGGCTGCCGGCGGCGCGTCCGTGCAGGAAGTGGTGCGCGGAGCCGTTGCTGCCGGCCAGGTTCACCAGAAGCACGCTGCCTTCGCCGGTCTCCGAGAGGCTGCGGGCGAGTCCGGCCGCCGTGGTGGAGACCCCCGCGCCGCGGCCAAGCCCGGTCACCGCGACGAGCTTGGGTTTGTGGGTGAGCCCGCGCGTATCGAAGTCCGCGATCAAGCGATCACGGTGCGTTTCATGAAACGGTTGCAGCGGGTGTTGCAGGGCCGACTTTGGTTCGCCCCCGGGTCCGCCGGGACCAAGCAGGGATGGGGCGGCGCCCAAAATCCGCCGCGGTTGCAATGGTATATCGATCAGCAGCGGGGTGCGGAGTTCGCGTTCCACGTCGACGGAACGTTTGAGGGATCGGTCCAGATACCACTCGGTGACGAACGCCCAGGCGAGGCCGGCGATGAGTCCGCCGGCCAGCAGGAGACCGGCCGTGCGCCGCGTGCCGCCGGTGTCCGCGAACGGCGGGGAGGGCGCCTGGATCTGGCTGATGTTCGCGACGCGGCCGCCTCCGAGCGTTTGACCGATGCGCTCCTGTTCCAGGCTCGCGGCATAACGCCGGAGGTTGGTCTCCTCGAGATCGCGTTGCCGCCGCAACTCGTGGATTTTTCCCTCTGACTCCTCCGCGCGTGCGTGCTCGGCGCGCGCTTCCTCCAGTCCGCGCGTGAGCACCGCCACGCGGGCCTCCATCGCCGCGACGTGCGCGGCCGCCTCCTCGGCTTTTCCTGGATCGATAAGCCGGCTCGAAGAGCTGGTCTGATCAACCAGTGCAGGGTGTTCCGAGAGGAGCGCGTCGCGACGGGCGAGCAGGACATCCAGCCGATCCCGCACCTCCCGTACGCGGGCGCTCTCGGGGGTGAATTGCGAGAGCAACTCGCGTTCGACCTGACGCAATTGCAGGGCCTGCTGCACCAGGCCCTCGTACGAGGCGCTCACTTCTGCCGGTAGCGCGGGTCCGGACGCGGTGGGGGAGGGGTCGCGGCGGCGCAGGCGTTCGAGCAACGCGGAACGTTCTGCGAGCCCCGCCTGGGCCAGGAGGAGTTCACGCCGCAGTCCGGCGATCCGCTCGGCCTGCTCGCGTCGCGTATCCTCCGGAGATATCACTCCGGCGGCGGCGGTCGTGCGGCGGAGTTCGTCCTCGGTGCGCGCGAGTCGCGAGCGCAGCCGATCCGTCTCCTGCGTAAGAACGTCTCCGACGAGCCCGTTCGCGGTATGGGTCTCGAGATGAAGTTTGAGGTACCGGGCGATGAGGTCCCGCAGCAGGGGTTGGACGAGCTCCGGGTCGGGATGGCGAAACGAAACGTGGATCACGCTCGTGGCCGGAGCCACCCGAATGGAGAGGTTTGCGCGCACGGCTGCCAGGGCGCCGGCGGGTCCGCCGGCGACTCCCATGGGGCTGAGGATCCGCTCCGGACCAGTCGCCTCGACCACCTGGCGAACAAGATCCAGGCTGCCGAGGATCTCGGCCTCGGACTTCATGATGGTCTCACCGCGCGGGTCGGGGGACTTGGCGCCGGCCTCTCCGCCAAGTGCGCGGTCCTCGGCCAGCACGTAACGTACAAACAACTTCGCCTCCGATTCGTACGGCGGATCGCCGAGGAAGCGCACCATCGCGGCGGCCCCTGCGCCCACTAGGGCGCACAACAGGATCTTCCCCTTGTGGCGGAACAACGTGTAATAGAGGTCACCGGCGGAGAGTGCGGTCGTCGGCTGTGGCGCCAGTTCAAGTCCGGCGGCGGCGCGATGCGGGGCCGATGGTGAGGTCAGTGGATTCATGTGAAACGCGGGTGGAGGACGGCGCCGATGGCTCGCAGCAAGGGAAGGGGTAGCCGCCGGAATACGTTCGCTTGCCACGCGCCCGCGCGATCGGGAGCGGAAAGGTGGCGCCCGGTCCGCGGTTGAAGCCGCGTGTACGTGATGGGATGCTCCGCGGCGCCCCAGGAAAGCTTGTAGCGGCGCAGGCCGTCGGCCCCGAGGGATGTCCGGCCCAGGTCGAGATCGGTGCAGCCTTGCCGCGCGCACCAAGCGGCGGCGCGCGCCATCACGAGATGATTCGGACGGAGGTGATGTCGCTCAGGATTGGAAGCCCCGTACTTGTAGTGCGCACGGTGGCCGTGGATCAGAAAGACTGCCCCCGCGAGATCTTCCCCGCTGCGCGTCGCGAGTGCCACGATGCCACGGCCAGCTTCGATCAGTTCGCGGCCGATCGCCGCGAAGAAGGTCCACGGCGCGGGCGGCGCGCCGTGGCGGAGACGGGTGCGGCAGTAGAGCGTGTGGAAACGCCGGAGTGCCCGTTCGTCGGTCGAGATCTCGATTGTCACGCCCGCCCGGACCGCCTGACGCACCGCGCGGTGGACGGAGGGCGCGGCTTGCGCCGGGCAAGGGAGGTCCGCGGGGTTGAGAGCGACCTCGTGGCCGTGGAAGCGAGTCGCGGGTATGGCACTTTCCGGCGCCCCTGCGCCCCGTAGCTCCCAGTGACGCCACCCCTGTCTTCCCGCATGGGTACCGATGGACTCGTATAGGAAATGACGCGCGGGGGCGTCGCGACCAAGGATGGGACATTCATCCGAGAACGGCTGGGAGACCGAGCGGGCCCCGAAGGGCCAGTTGTAAACCGGCGTGACCGGTACCGCGGCGCCTATGCCGCCCGTGGAGGTCTCGGCGAGGAAGAGGCGCGTGCGGAAACCATAGCCGGTGTGAATCGCCCGGGCCCAGGCGGCGGAGTGAAAAATCCCGGCCCCGGGGAGGCGCTCGACCGCTGCCGCCGCGGCCTGATCGTGCAGCGGGTCGGAGATCCGGAGTCGGAACCCGTCGTCGAGCGTTCCGGGCTTCACGCGAGCGCGAGGCGCGCCGGGTGGGCGATCACATCACGCAACTCCCGCGCGACCTTCGTCGCCTGCTCAGCTGTGAGTTCCGGGTACATGGGCAGGGAAAGCACTTCCCGGGAACAGCGTTCCGCATGAGGCAGACTTCCCTCGCGGCAACAAAGTCCGCGGTATGCCGGCTGGAGGTGCACGGGAACCGGGTAGTGGACGCCGCACATCACGCCACGGCGGGCGAGTTCCGCCAGCACGCGGTCGCGGTCCGGCACACGAACGACGTAAAGATGGAAGGCGTGGAGCCGGTCCGGCGCGGTCACGGGCAGCGTGATGGCGGTATCTCCGGAGAGGAGCTCTGTGTAACGGCGGGAGTGTGCGCGACGGCGATCGTTGCCGTCGGCGAGGCCCTCCAGCTTGAGGCTGAGCACAAGGGCTTGAAGGCCGTCCATCCGCGCGTTCCAGCCGATCCGGCGGTGATGGTATTTCCGCGTTTGCCCGTGCTCACGCAGGGTCGCCACGGCCTCCGCAACCTCCGGTCGGTCGGTCACGACCGCTCCGGCCTCGCCGATGGCGCCGAGATTTTTCCCGGGGTAAAAGCTGAAGCAGCCCGCGTCTCCCAGCGTGCCCGCGCGGCGGCCGCGGTACTCCGCGCCGTGTGCCTGGCAGGCGTCCTCGACCACCCACAGGCCGTGGCGGCGCGCGGTCGCGAGGATCGGATCCATGTCCGCCATCTGCCCGTACAAGTGCACGGGAATGATGGCGCGGGTCCGGGGCGTGACCGCGGCCTCCACGGCCTCGGGGTCCAGGGTGTGCGTGCGCGGGTCGATGTCGGCGAACACCGGCGTGGCGCCGCAGAACGTGATGGCCTCGGCGGTGGCCATGAAGGTCGCGGGTGACGTGATGACCTCGTCGCCGGAGCCGACGCCGAGCGCCGTAAGTGCCAACCACAAGGCCTCGGTGCCGCTGCCCACGCCCACGGCGTGGCGTGATCCGCAGAAACGCGCGAACTCGGACTCGAACCGCTCGACGAACGGACCGCCGGCGACCGCGCTGGAGTCGTGGGCCTCGTCGAGCGCCGCCCGGAGTCGGGGGCGCAACGGCTCGTGCGCGGCGCGCAGGTCAAGGAAGGGAACGGCAGGAGAGGGCATGGGGATGGGAGGGCAGGGCCCGGGCGGGGTTGCCGGCGACGGTCTCGCCGGGAGGGACGCTGCGGGTCACCACGCTGCCGGCGCCCACAATGGCCCCTGCACCGATGGTGATGCCGCAAAGGATGGTGGCGCCGGATCCGATCGAGGCGCCGTGCTTCACC
>JBEGJD010000064.1:0-5852 GCA_041184765.1 Verrucomicrobiota bacterium
AGGATGATCGTCTCCGCACCCTCCCCCGCCAGCCGAAGCGCGATCGCGCGCCCGATGCCTGAACCGGCGCCTGTAACCAGCGCCGTGCGCCCGGTGAAACGTTGGGAGAGAGCGCTCATCCGTGGAAAGCGCTCACCAGCGCGTGGCGGCAAATTTCCAGCCCGGCACCTTTTTCTGCATCTCGATCTCGTCGTTGCGCTCCTTAAGCCCGCAACGGAGGTAGGCCGCGTGCGCCCGGGCGAGCGCCGCCCGATCGAGCTCAACCCCTAAGCCGGGCCCCTTCGGCAAAGCCACACTGCCGTCCTCGATCGCGATGCGGCCGCCGGTGATGATCTCTTCCCACTGCCACGGGTAATGCGTGTCGAGCGCGTGCGTGAGGTTCGGCATCGCCGCACCGAGGTGCGTCATGGCCGCAAACGAAATGCCCGCGTGGTTGTTCGAATGCATCGACACGCCGCGCCCAAAGGTCCGGCAATGCGCCGCCAGCTCCATCGAAGAACGCAGGCCGCCCCAGAAATGATGGTCGGTGAGGATGATGTCCTCCGACTCCAACCGCGCGCTGCCCGGCAAATCGTCGAATGAAGTCGTGCACATGTTCGTGGCGAGCGGCAGCTTCACCTCGCGCCGCACCCGCGCCATCCCCTCCTGTCCGCGACACGGATCCTCGAGGTACTCGAGCACTCCCTCGAGTTCGCGTCCCCAGCGGATTGAGGTCTCAACCGTCCACAGCGCGTTGGGATCCAACCGCAGCGGCACCGCGGCGCCGAAGCGTTTCCGCAACGCCTTCATCGCGGCCACCTCCTGCGCGGGCTCGAAGCAGCCGCCCTTCAGCTTGATCGAGCGGAAGCCGAACTCCGCCACCATCGCCTCCGCCTGTGCCACCACACCGTCAGGGTCCAGCGCCGCGGCCTGCCGCGCCTTCGCCCAGCCGGTCGCCCGCGGGTCGACCTCGAAACCAAGCTCACCGCCGGCGCCTTCGTACTTATAAAACAAATACGCCGAGTAGGGCACGCGCTCGCGCACCACGCCGCCCAGCAGCTGCGCCACCGGCACGCCGTAGGCCTTGCCCTGCAGGTCGAGGCACGCGACGTCCAGCGCGCTGAACACCTGCACGCGCGTGCGGCCGTCCCACGGCTTGTCACCCCGCGCCCGCGAGGTCTCGGGCGCGCCCTGCGCCGCCACCTTTGCCCGGAGGCCGTGCCAGTTGCGCGGATCCCCACCAATCACCGCGTCGCGCGCCGCCGCCAACGCCGCGTCGACCGCCGCGCTGCCGGGCACTTCGGCGAGTCCCGTCAGGCCGTCCGCCGTCCGCAGCTCAACCACCGTGCGAAGGCAGTACGGTGCGTGGAGTCCGGCCGCGTTCAGCAGCGGCGGGTCGCCGAGCGCGATCGGCGTGATGTGCATTTCCGTGATCCGCATGGTCGTGCCCGCCTCTGCTTACTTACCCTTCAGCGCACCGGCGAAACCGAGCAACCCGGTCCGCGCCGCGCCACCGTCGCTGCCCAGCGCCATAAAGGTATACCCCAGGTCGCGCAGCATCGGCACGAGTGCGGCGCTGTGCACCAAAATACCCGCCGCTTTGCCGTGCTTCCGCGCGGCGTCCGCGACGCGTCGGAGCGCGGCGACGAACTCCGGGCGCTCCAGCTGGTCGCGCATGCCCATGTTGTAGGACAGATCCGTCGGTCCGACAAACAGGACGTCCGCACCGTCCACCGCCGCGATTTCCTCCGCGTTGGCGACCGCCTCGGGGGTCTCGATCTGCAGCACACCAAGCAGCCGCTCGTGGGCATGCAGGTAGTAGTCCTCGAAGTCGCCGCCGAACCCGGCACCGCGGTTAAACTTTGCGACACCGCGAACGCCGTGCGGCGGGTAACGCATCGCGGAAACCGCCGCGCGCGCCTCCGCCGCGGTGTTGACGTACGGCACCATCACACCCGATGCGCCCATATCGAGCACCCGCTTGAAACGCGCCGTCTCGTTCTGCGCGATGCGCACGACAGCGAACGCCGGCGTGGCCGCCGCCGCCTGCAATTGGTGCAGCAACGTGTCCTGGCCGCCGGGACCATGCTCGTGATCGATGAGCAGCCAGTCGAATCCGGCCAGCCCGGCCAGTTCGACCGTGATCGGCGAACCGAGGTTGAGGAAAGTGCCCGCCAGCCACTCGCGGGCTAGCACCCGGCGTCGGAAATCAGGGGAAAGTTTCATGGGGAAAATTCGGTGATAACGCTCCGGTCACTGCGCGAGGTAGAGACGGTACAGCGCCTGCGTGCCGCACTCCTCCCAGCCATGCGCCGCCACCTTTTCGTAGAGCCGCTTCGCCTCGGCCAGGCCCGGCAGGTCGAGCTTCAGTTCCGCCGCGCTGTCGAGGGCGATCCGCATGTCCTTGATGATGTGCTTCACGTAAAAACCCGGCGCGTAGTTCTCCGCGAGCGCGCGGGGCGCGAGGTTGGTCAGCGCCCAACTGCCGGCCGCCCCGCCGCTGATGCTCGCGTGCACCGCCGCCGGATCGAGCCCCGCCTTGCGGGCGTACGCGAGCGCCTCGACCCACGCCACCATCCCGACCGCCACCGCTATCTGGTTCGCCATCTTGCAATGCTGCCCCGCGCCCGGGCCGCCGTGACGCGCGATGTTTTTGCCCATCAATTCGAACACCGGCCGTGCCCGCGCGAAACCGGTCTCGGATCCGCCCACCATGATCACCAGCCGCGCCTCGCGCGCGCCGAGATCGCCGCCGGAAACCGGCGCGTCGAGCGACTCCAGCCCACGCTTGGCCGCCGCCTCGGCGACCCGCCGCGCCAACAGCGGACTCGAAGTCGTCATGTCGATCAGGAGCGACCCTGGCCGCGCTTTCTCGATGATGCCACCGGCGCCGAGGTAACTTGTCTCCACATCGGTCGGAAACCCCAGCATCGTGATCACCACGTCCGCTGTGGCGGCAGCCGCCCCCGCCGAGTCGTGCCAGGTCGCGCCGGCGGCCAGCAACTCCGCGGCCTTTTCCTTCGTGCGGTTGTAAACGTGCAGCGCGTGGCCCGCCTTGCGGAGGTGGCCGGCCATGCTGCGGCCCATGACACCGGTGCCGATGAATGCGATCGAGGGAAGCGAGGAGGACATGATTGGGGGAAAATTCCGGAAGCCGCGAAGCAAGGGTCGGCGCCGACACGGCGCGAACCAATTCTTGCGCGGTCGCGCCGCACGAACCACGGTCCCCGAACCAACTATGAAATCCTCCCGCCGCGACTTCCTCGCCACCTCCCTCGCCGCCGGCGCCACGCTCGCCGCGACCCGCGCCCACGCCGCTCCTGCCGCAGCGAAGGATGTCGCCCGCGAGTACTACGATCTGCGTTGCTACCATCTCAAGGCCGACACCCGCCTCAAGGCCAGCGCCGCGCGCGGACTGGTGGAGTCCTATCTTGAAAAGGCGTTTCTGCCCGCGTTGGCGAAGCGCGGCGTTGGCAACGTGGGTGTCTTCACCGAGCTTAAAGTCGACAAGCAGAAGGGCACGTCGGAGCCGCTGGCCGACTCCCCGGTCTGGGTCCTGATTCCGTACACCTCCCTCGACACCTACGTCGGCGTGAGCGCCGAGTTGAACGCCGACGCCGCCGTGCAAGCCGCCGGCGCCGCCTACCTGAACGTCGAGAAGGCGTCCCCGGCCTACGAGCGCGTCGACAGCTGGCTCCTCCGCGCCTTCCGCAGCATGCCGCGCATGGAGATCCCGGCGTTCTCGAAATCCCGCGCGCCCGGCCGCGTTTTCGAGATGCGCGATTACGAGAGCCACAGCGAACTGAAGGCACTCAGCAAAATGGCGATGTTCGACGATGGTGAGACGCAGATCATGCGCGACCTCGGCATGTCGCCGCTCTTCTTCGGCCAGGCCCTCAGCGGTCCCAACCTGCCCCATCTCCGCTACATCACCAGCGGTTCCGATCTGGCGACGCACCTCGCCGGTTGGAAGAAATTCGGTCCCGACCCGCGTTGGCAGAAGATGAAGGATGATCCGCGTTACACCGGGAACACCTCCCGCAACACGGCCCGCTTCCTCTCCCCCCTCGCCTGCTCGGGACTCTAAGCGCCATCCCGCGGCGCCCGTCCTCGATGCCGCCCGGCGCCGAAGCTCCGCCCCCGCTCGCACCCTTCAGAGGAGCGGACGGCGGTCCGCCCGAAACCTCAGCGATCCTCGAGCGTTTCCTCGCGGCCATTTCCGCGCGCGGACTCGAGCTCTATCCGGAGCAGGAGGAGGCGACCCTCGAGCTGTTCGAGGAACGCAGCGTGATCCTCTGCACGCCGACCGGCTCCGGGAAATCACTGGTCGCGAGCGCGGCTTTGTTCCGCGCCCTCTGCCGGGGCGAGCGAGGGGTCTACACGTGCCCGATCAAGGCGTTGGTAAACGAGAAGTTTCTCGCGCTCTGTCGCGAATTCGGACCCGACAACGTCGGGCTCATGACCGGCGACGCGAGCGTCAACCCGAGCGCCCCGCTCCTCTGCTGCACCGCCGAGATCCTCGCGAACATCGCGCTCCACCGCGGCCCCGACTGCGACCTGCGCGCCGTCGTGATGGATGAGTTCCACTACTACGGCGATGCGGAGCGCGGCGTCGCGTGGCAGGCGCCGCTCCTCACCCTGCCCCGGGCGCGTTTCCTCCTGATGTCGGCGACGCTCGGGGCAACGGCTTTCCTCGAGGAGGACATCGCGCGCCGTACCGGCGCACCGTGTGTGACGGTACGTGGTGACCGGCGTCCGGTTCCGCTCGAGTTTGAGTGGTCCGAGACTCCCCTCGCGGAGAAGCTAGGGGAACTCCTGCAGCTAAAGCGCGCGCCGGCCTACGTGGTTTACTTCACGCAACGCGCCGCGAGCGAAGGTGCGCAGGATTTCATGAGCCTCGCGGTCTGCACCAAGGAGGAGAAGGCCGCGCTGCAGGAGGCTTTGGCCGGAGCGCGTTTCACGAGCCCGTTCGGCAAGGACCTCCAACGCTGGCTCCGCCACGGGGTTGGCGTGCACCACGCGGGTCTGCTGCCCCGCTACCGTATCCTCGTCGAGCAACTCGCGCAGCGCGGACTGCTCAAGATCATCTGCGGCACCGATACCCTGGGAGTCGGCATCAACGTCCCGATCCGCACCGTCGTCTTCACCCAGCTCTGGAAATATGACGGCAAGAAGGCCGCCGTCCTGAGCGTGCGCGATTTCCGGCAGATCGCCGGCCGCGCCGGCCGCCGCGGCTTCGACGACCGCGGCTACGTGATCGCGCAGGCCCCGGAGCACGTCATCGCCAACAAGCGCGCCGAGGAGAAGGCGGCCGCCGAACCCGGGCGGAAGCGGTCCGTCGTGAAGCAACGCGCCCCCGAAGGCTCCGTCGGCTGGGACGCTCGCACCTTTGAGCGCCTGCGCACGGCTCCCTGCGAGGAGCTGCAGTCGCGCTTCGCCCTCACCCACGGGATGCTGCTGCTCATGCTCAGCCGGCCGGGCGACGGCTGCCGCGACCTGCAGCGCCTGATCCGCGACTGCCATGAAACCCCGCACCGGAAAAACCTCCTGCGGCGTCGCGGCTGGCAGTTGTTCCGCGCGCTGGTTGAACGCGGGATCGTCGAGCTCGCCGCGCGCGGTCCGCAGGAGGAGAAGCCGCCCGTGCCTTTGGCTGCGGTCGCTCGGAAAATCCGCGTCAACGTCGAGCTGCAGGACGACTTTTCGCTGCATCAGGCGCTTTCGGTGTACCTGCTCGACACGCTGCCGCGACTGGATCCGGCCGACCCTGCCTATGCGTTCGACGTGCTCACGCTCTGCGAGGCGATCGTCGAGGACCCCGACGCCATCCTGCGCCGGCAGGTGGATAAGCTGAAGGCCGAGAAGCTGGCCGAACT
>JBEGJD010000065.1:0-5052 GCA_041184765.1 Verrucomicrobiota bacterium
ATGTGGACGACCGCGGGCAGGTTGTACTGGGTGGCGACGTCGAAGCGCCCGTACTCGGCGGCGGAGATGCCGTGCACGGCGAGGAAGTCCGGCGTGGCGGGAAAGACCGTGCTGCCGAAGAAATTCTCGAATTGCCGGCGGAAGCCGCCGATGGAGACGAGGCCAACGCCTTCGAAGTAGTGCTCGAGGGCGATCTTCCCGGTGCGCGCGCTCCAAACTTTGATCGCGGTGTTGCTCACCACGATGCGGTTGGAGGGCGACGGCGCGGCGTCGAGATCGGGCAAGGTGACGCCGCCGGCGTACTGGTTGTAGTTGGGGCGTCCGACACTGTGGTAATAGGCCGCACGCAGGATCGTGTTCTCCCGCATGTTCCAGCTGGCGTTGAGGCTGGGAAACCAACGCAGGTACTCCTTTTCCACGTGGGAGGCGCGCTCAAGATAGGTGCGCTTCGAGATTTCGAGGGCGGTGCCCGGAATCTGCAGGGGTTGCCCGTTGGCACCGCGTAGGACGCGGCCTGCGGCGTCTCGTTGGTAGTTGAGCGTGAGGTCCTCGAGTGGGCCATCGGCCTCGATATTCGTCTGCTCGGCGCGGAGGCCGCCGACGAGTTTCAGACGGTTGTTCAAGAGCGCGGCGTCGGCGCGGACGTAGGCCGATGAGGTGGTCTCTCGCGCGAATTTGGAAAGGCCGAGGGTCGAGCGATAGTGATTGTTCTCGTTGTAAGTGAACCACGTCGGGCGACTCGCGAGCAGGTCGAGCAGCTTGGCGTTGGAGGGGCGTTGCGTGGCGGGGAATCCGAACACGCCCGGACGCCGTGAGAAGATCTCGTCGAGGATCTGTGCCGCGTTGTCGTCCGCGGTCCCGGCGCGTCCGTCGGCGCCCACGAAGGACTGGATCATGCTTCCGCCGATGCGGTCGCGCCAGTTCTGCCGCAGGTCGAGGCCCGCCTTGATGGTTACGGGTACGGGCCATGCGAAATCGCGCGCCGCCCAAGCATACGCGCTGCGTTTTCCGTCGCGGGTGAGGTCGTCGTAGCCCCGGCCGTGGATCGCGTTGCCGGAGCCGCTGACGATGGAGTAGGGGGCGAGGTTGTGCGGATCGACGGCGACGCCGGTGGCGCCGTCCGCGACAAGGATCCGGCCCGGCTGTTCGAAGCCGATGTCCTCGAACGCCACGGTCACGCCCGTACGTTGCACGGTCATGCCACCGAAGTAGCCGCGTGAGTAGTTGCTGGAGACGCTGCGGGCGCGCGAGTCGCCGAGTCCGAGCTCGGTTTTCCAGACCGGACCGGCGTGGCGATGAATGAAACTCAGACTGAGGTTGCGCGAGTCCTGGTCGCGGTCGGCGTTGGCCTGCGTGAGCGTGCCGGAGCCGGCGACACCACGCGTGAACGTCGGACCGAAGCCGCCCGGCAGGACCCGGGTGATCGAGTACGTGAGGTCGCGGCTGCTGTAGTCGCCGTTGAACGAGGTTGCCTGAGCCGAAAACGAAACACGGTCATGGCGGCCGAGTTTCCAATCGAGCGTGGCGCCGACCGACTTCCGCTTGGTCAACCGCGGGAAGTCGCGCACGAGGAAATCGGTGAGGTAGGGCTGGTCCGGCGTGGTGTTGGGTAAGGTTCCGCCGTTGGTCGCGGCCGCCGCGCCACGCCACGTGGTCTGGATGAACGTGGAGGGCTGGTACTGGGTCGATCCACCGCCGGAGAGCGTGAAACCGAATCGCTCGTTCACGGGCCGCACGTAGGAGAACTCGAACCCCGGTTGGACCTTTCGGACTAGCCCGCGCCCGGGGCCCGGGGAGCCGCCGAGGGTGCGGTCGTCGTCACGCATCAAAAGGTAACTGCTGACGTTCAACGCGGGCCGGGCCCGGTCGAAGGCGGAACGCACGACCATGTTGATGGTGCCGGCTAGAGCGTTGCCGGGCGAATCGGGGGTGGGGGAGAAGCGCACTTCGATGCGCGACAAATTGTTGGTCGCGACATTGGTCATCTGGATGTTTCGCGCGGTGTTGGCCTGCGCGCTCGCCTGCTCGAAGCCGTTGACCGTTACCGGCGTGTAGTCGGCGGGCACGCCGTTGAGCTGGATGTTCATGGCCTCGCCGCCCACCCAGGCGACCTGCACGCCCGGGACGGTTTTCAGCAGCTCTCCCACCGAGCCGTCGGCGGTGGTGCCGAATTCATCGGCCGCGAGCACCTTGCGCATGTCGGGTGCGAAGCGCTGATCGTTCACCGCGATCGCCGCCCCGTCCATCTCGCGCGAGGTCGCGACGACAAATCGGTCGAGTTTCACGGCGTTCTCGGCCGCCGCGGCGCGCGGCGCTTCCCCGGCCAGTGCGAAATCGCGACGCGTGGTTTCCCCCGCGTTGACGGTGACCGCGGCGTACTCGCCGGGCAGGCCGGTGTAGAAGACGCGCACGCGGACCGGGCCCGCGGGGACTTCCGCGAAGGTGTAGGCGCCGACGGAATCGGTGAGGGTCTCGCGTCCCGTACCTTCTAGGGTGACGCGCGCGAGCTCGAGGTATTCGCCGCTGGCCGCGTAGGAGACGCGTCCGGCGAGGGAACCTGTGCCGGACGCGGCGCCGAGGAGGGCGGCGTTCGACGCGATGAGCGCGAGGAGGAGTCGGACGGATTGCGAGGGGTGGAAGGCTGACTGTGGACGGCTCATGGGGTGGCTGGCTCTCCGAAGAGCCGGCTTTCGTGACGCTTCCCTCGCGCCTGTGGTCACGCAAGCGCTTGCTGCAAACGACACGGCCCGCCGGGGCCGAATTCGCCGCGCTGCAGTCCAGGCCGGCCCGGCCGCAGATTTGTCACGCACTACGTTGCAAAGTCGGGGTCGGCGGCTCCGCGGGAGGGCAACCACGGAGGAACACGGATGGAAACGGATCAGCGGGGTTTGGTGCAGCCGCGGCCAACCGCCTACGCCGAGGCTACGGCGGGCAAACCCGCCGCGGATTATGCTGAGCTCATAACGACCGAAGGCTCTTCCGAAGGTGGCGGCGGAATACCTGCTCCGCATCCGCCCCCTCTCAATGGAAGTCGTGTGAGGCCCCGGCGGGCAGCGCGGGTTCGCCGAGCGCCTCGATCACCTCGGCCTTCACGTGGATCACGCCGTGGCGGTTCTGGAGGCGCCCGGTCACGCGCAACGCCGACTCCTGCGAGATGACGAGCCGGCGTTCCTCGAACAACTGCGGTGTGACCACCACGTTCGCGATGCCGGTCTCGTCCTCGAGGCTCACGAAAAGGAAACCCTTCGCCGTGCCCGGGCGCTGCCGGCAGATCACGGCGCCCGCCACCGTGAGACGCGCGCCGTCCTCCGCCAGCGTCAGATCCGTGGCGCGCCACACGTCGGGCAGCCGCGCGCGCACCAGCGCCATCGGGTGCGCGCCGGTCGTGACGCCCGTGCCCTCGAAGTCGGCCCGCACGCGTTCCGCGAGGGACATCGCGGCGAGCGGCGACTCCGCCGGCGGAGCGATCTCCTCCGACTCGGGCGCCGCGCGGAATAGCTCGTCGCCGTCCTTCCACGCGGCCTCGACCTGCCAGAGTGCGGCGCGGCGGTGCGGGGCGAGGGCGTTGAGCGCGCCGGCGGCGGCGAGCGCGCGGCGTTCCGCGGCGTGGAGCGGGGTGCGGCGGAGGAAGTCGTCCAGTGAGGAAAACGGCCGCTCCGCGCGCGCGGCCGCGATCCGGCGGCCGGCCATCTCGCGCAGGCCGTTCACCTGTCGCAGGCCGAGGCGCACGGCGTCATCGGCCTCCACGGTGCTGTCCCAGGCCGAGGCCGAGACGCACACCGGGCGCACGCGCAGACCGTGGCGGCGGGCGTCCTGCACCAGCGTGGCGGGGCCGTAGAACCCCATCGGCTGATGGTTGAGCAGGCTCGCGAGAAACTCCGCCGGCCGGTGCACCTTCAGCCAGGTGCTCGCATAGGCGAGCAGGGCGAAGCTGAGCGCGTGCGACTCGGGAAACCCGTAGGCTGCGAACGACAGCGCCGACTCGCTGATGCGTTTCACCACCGCCTCGTTGCGGCCCTTTGACCGCAGGGCCGCGCAGAGACGCGCCAGCGCGCGCTGCAGGCGGACGGTGTCCTTGGTGAAGCCCATCGCGCGGCGCAGTTCCTCGGCTTCGGCTCCCGTGAAATCGGCCAAGGTCATCGCCAGCTCGAGCATCTGCTCCTGGAACAGGATGACGCCGAGCGTGCGGCGCAGGATCGGCTCCGCGAGGTGGTCGACGCTCGGGTCGATGTACGTCACCGGCTCGAGTCCGTTGCGGCGGCGGATGAGCGGGTGCGCGAGGTGGCCCACGATCGGGCCCGGCCGCACGATCGCCACCTGCATTGCCACGTCGTAGAGGCACGCCGGGCGGAGGCGCGGGAGCGAGGCCATCTGCGCGCGGCTCTCGATCTGGAAGACGCCGACGGTGTCGGCCCGCTGCATGGCGGCGTAGGTCGCGGGGTCGTTGGGCGGGATGGTTGCGAGTTCGAGCGGACGCCCACGTTCGCCGCAAACGCGCAGGGTGTCCTGCAACGCGGCCATCATGCCGAGGCCGAGGAGATCCACCTTCACGATACCGAGGTCCTCGCAGTCGTCCTTGTCCCATTGCGCCACGACGCGGCCGGGCATCGCGGCGTGCTCAAGCGGCATGATGTCGTCGAGCCGGCCATGGCCGATGATCATGCCGCCGCTGTGCTGGCCGAGGTGGCGCGGCAGGCCCTGCACCTGGCGGTGGAGACGAGCGAGGGCCTCCGCGCGCGGATGGTCCGGGGGGATGCCGGCGAGCGTCAGTCGCCGCCGCAGTTCCAGCGTCTCCGGGAAATCCCCGCCGGCCTGCAGGGCGGAGAAACGGTCGAGCGTGTCCTCGCCGAACCCGAGGGCCTTTCCGATCTCACGCACGGCGCCGCGGCCACGGTAGGTGATCACGTTGGCGGTCATGGCAGCTCCGCGCGGCGCGTGATCGGCGTAGACTTTCTGGATGATCCGCTCGCGCGGCTCGCCGCTCGGCAGGTCGAGGTCGATATCGGGCCAGGAGGGGCGGCCGTCTCGCCCGACGCGGCCCTCGCTGAGGAA
>JBEGJD010000066.1:0-3110 GCA_041184765.1 Verrucomicrobiota bacterium
CCGCGTTGCGCCAACAGGTCGAAGCTCAAGAGCCGACCACGACCCCGATCATGCGGGAGCTGGCGGCCGACCAGCGGCGGAAGACGCATGTGCAGCTTCGTGGCAACCACCTCGCGCTTGGCGATGAGGTGGAGCCGGGCGTGCCGTCCGCGTTTCATGCGCTGCCGGCCGGGGCGGCGGCCGACCGGATGGGGCTGGCCCGCTGGCTGGTCGACCCCGCGAATCCCCTCACGTCGCGCGTGCTCGTGAACCGCCTGTGGGAGTCGGTTTTCGGCACCGGCCTTGTCCGCACGAGCGAGGAATTCGGCTCTCAGGGTGAACTGCCGTCGCATCCGGAGCTGCTTGATTGGCTGGCCACCGAGATGATCGCGGGTGGCTGGGACCAGAAGAAGTTCCTGCGGCTGCTCGTGACCTCGGCGACCTACCGCCAGAGCTCGCGCGTGACGCCGGAGGCGCTGGCGGCGGATCCCGACAACCGGCTGCTCTCGCGCGGCCCGCGGCATCGGGCGGCCGCCGAGGTGGTGCGCGACCAGGTGCTGGCCGCGAGCGGATTGCTGAGTCAGAAGCTGCACGGACCGCCGGCGCGGCCGTTCCAGCCGGCCTTCGACCTGCGGGCGGCGTTCGGCGGCGCGCTGGATTGGAAGACCAGCGAGGGAGAGGACAAGTATCGGCGCGGTCTCTACACCGAGTGGCGGCGCAGCAGTCCGTATCCCTCGATGGTCACTTTCGATGCCCCGAACCGCGAGGTGTGCACGCTGCGCCGCAACCGCACCAACACGCCTCTGCAGGCGTTGGTGACGATGAACGATCCGGTATACGTGGAGGCGGCGCAGGCGCTTGCGCGGCTGATCGGCCACGGTCCGGCTCCGGTGGAGGATAAGGTGCGGGACGGCCTGCGCCGCGTGCTGCTGCGCCCTCCGGCCGAAGCGGACGTTGCTCCGCTGGCCGCGTTGTACCGCGCCTCGCTCGTGACGTATTCCCGCGAGCCCGAGCTGGCGGCGGCGATGATCGCCAACCCCGCGAACCCGCCGCCCTCAACCTTCGCTCCGTCGGAGCTGGCGGCTTGGACGGCGGTGGCCAACGTTCTCCTCAACCTCGACGAGTTCCTGATGAAGCCATGAGCCTCGCCCACGAGCAGTTGCTGCACCAGACCCGCCGCCAGTTCCTGCGCGGCGCCGGACAGTTCAGCCTCGGCGCGATCGCGTTGCGCGCGCTCGGCGGCCGCGCGGAGGCCGCGGCCGGCGTGGCCAATCCCCTCGCGGTCCGGCCGCCGCACTTCGCCCCGAAGGTGAAGCGCGTCGTTTACCTGCACATGTCGGGCGGCCCGCCGCACCTGGATCTTTTCGACTACAAACCGGAGCTCGTGAAACGCGACGGTCAGCTGGCGCCGGATGATTTCATCAAGGGCCGGCGCTTCGCTTTCACCACCGGCACGCCGACGCTGATGGGCACGCCACGCACCTTCACGCGGCATGGCGCGGGCGGCATCTGGATGTCCGACGCCGCGCCGGGTTTCCATTCCATCGCCGACGAGATGTGCGTCGTGAAGTCGATGCACACCGACCAGTTCAACCACACGCCGGCGGAGCTGCTGCTGTTCACGGGCTCGCCGCGCGGAGGGCGTCCCTCGATGGGTTCGTGGGTCACCTACGGCCTCGGTTCGGAGAACGAGAACCTGCCCGGATTCGTGGTCCTGATCAGCAGTGGCACGCAGCCCAGCGCCGGCCAGAGCGCGTGGGGAACCGGTTTCCTGCCGTCGGTCTTCCAAGGCGTGCAATGCCGCTCGAAGGGCGACCCCGTGCTCTACGTGAGCGATCCGCCCGGCATGAACCGGGCCCTGCGCCGCCAGACCCTGGACGCGCTCCGCGCGCTCAACGAGCGGCAGGCCGCCGATCTCGGCCATCCCGAGACCGTCACGCGCATCGCGCAGTACGAGTTGGCGTACCGCATGCAGGCGAGTGTGCCCGAGGTGATGGACATCTCCCGCGAGACGCCCGCGATGCTCGAGGCCTACGGGGCGACTCCGGGCGAGGCTAGTTTCGCCAACAATTGCCTGCTTGCCCGCCGGCTCCTCGAGCAAGGCGTGCGCTTCGTGCAGCTGTTCGACTGGGGCTGGGACTTCCACGGCACCCGTGCCGCCGAGGATATCCGCGGCGGCCTCACGCGGAAGATGGCGCAGACCGACAAGCCCGTCGCCGCGCTCATCCGCGACCTGCGGGCGCGCGGGCTGCTGGATGACACGCTTGTCGTCTGGGGCGGCGAGTTCGGGCGCACGCCCTTCCGCGAAGGCCGCACCTCCAAGGGCGACGTGCTCGGGCGCGACCACTTCCCCGACGCGTTCTCGCTTTTCCTCGCGGGTGGCGGCGTGAAACGCGGCTTCTCCTACGGCGAGACCGACGAGCTGGGATTCAGCGTCACGGAGAACAAAGTGCACGTGCACGACCTCCAGGCTACGATCCTGCACCTCCTTGGTTTCGACCACGAGCGCCTCACCGTGCGCTTCCAGGGTCGCGACTACCGCCTGACCGACGTCCACGGCCACGTCGTGAAGGATATTCTGGCCTGAGCCAGGCGCGCGGCGTTGACCGCGTGATCGGGGCGCGCCACGCTCGCGTTCCGATGAAACCCCTTAATCGCCGCCACTTCCTGAAGTCGGCCTCCGCCTCCGGCGCCGGCCTCCTGATTCTCCCCACGGGGACGCTGTTCGGCCAGAATCGTCCGAGCAACAAACTCAACGTCGCGCTGATCGGTGTCTGGGGCCGCGGCCTCGCGCACTACAACGCGCTGCGGAAGGAAAACGTCGTCGCGCTCTGCGACGTCAACGAGCTGCGCTTTCCCGACGCGCTCAAGGCCTTCCCGGGAGCGAAGACCTACATCGATTGGCGCCAGCTGCTCGACAAGGAGGTGAAGAACATCGACGCGGTCGTCTGCTGCACGCCGGACCATCAGCACGCGCACATCGCGGTCTGGGCGATGAACCGTGACAAGCACGTCTACATGGAAAAGCCGATCGCCCTCACGGTGGAGGAAGCGCGTTTGGTGCGGGCGAAGTACCTCGAGAAGCGCTCCAAGCTCGCGACGCAGGCCGGCACCCAGCGCCATGCGATCCC
>JBEGJD010000067.1:0-4358 GCA_041184765.1 Verrucomicrobiota bacterium
GATCGAGGGCCGCCAGCTGAAGGGCGTCCACTTCGCCATGGAGTTCCTCACCGCCAACACCAAGGCGGTGCTCAATGGCGGCGCGGCGCACAGCCCGATCCACGCCGGCGGCAAGGACGTCATCGTCATCGGTGGCGGTGACACCGGCACCGATTGCGTCGGCACCTCCATCCGCCACGGCTGCCGCAGCGTCGCGCAGATCGAGATCCTCCCGAAGCCGCCGCTGGAGCGCCAGGCCGACAACCCGTGGCCCGAGTGGCCCAAGACCCTCAAGGTCGACTACGGCCAGGAGGAGGCCGCCGCCAAGTTCGGCGCCGATCCGCGCGTGTACCTCACCACGGTGAAGAAGTTTGTCGGCGACGCGCAGGGCAACGTGAAGGAGCTCGTGACCGTCGAGATCAAGTGGGAGAAGAACGAGAAGGGTCAGTTCGTGCCGAAGGAAGTTCCGGGCACCGAGAAGACCCGCCCTGCCGGGCTCGTCCTTCTCGCGATGGGATTCCTCGGGCCCGAGCAGGCGCTGGTGAAGGAGATGGGTCTCGAGACCGACGCCCGTTCCAACATCAAGGCCGAGCACGAGAAGTACTCCACCAGCCTGAAGGGTGTCTTCGCCGCCGGCGACTGCCGCCGCGGCCAGAGCCTTGTCGTCTGGGCCATCAACGAGGGCCGCGGCGCGGCCCGCGAATGCGACCGCTACCTCATGGGTGACACCGACCTGCCCTGAGCAGGTCGGTCGTCGGGTCCCTCAGTCAGAGGGATGGTGGACGCTCGCGGACTCGAACCGCGGACCCCCTGCGTGTGAAGCAGGTGCTCTAACCAACTGAGCTAAGCGTCCGGAAAGGGGCGGGAACGTGGGCCGCACACTGCGGCGAGGCAACTCTGTTTTCCGTCCGCGCGGGCCGGGTCGCGTTTCACTCCTCGCCGACGTAGCGGCGGAAGAACTCCTCGTAACGCACGAGGCTGTCGAGACGCTGGCGGGGTTCGCCGCTGCGGCTCATCTCGTGGGACGCGCGCGGGTACCGCACGAGCTCCGCGTCCCGGCCGAGCACCTTCAGGCTGCGGAAGAGCATCTCGCTCTGCACGAAGCCCGTGCGCCGGTCGTTGTCGCCATGCTGGATCAGCAGGGGAGTGCGGATGCCGGCGACGTGCGTAAGTGGCGACTCGCGTTCGAGAATCCGGCGGGTTTCCGGCTCCCACGGCAGGCCGCCGAACGCCCGTGGCACGAGGCGCCACGCGTTCCCCTCCCCGAAAAACGTGGGGAGATCGTAAACGCCGCGCTGCGCCACCGCCGCCTTGAAGCGCTGGTCGTGCGCGATGACCCACGCGGTGAGGTAACCTCCGTAGGAACCGCCGGTGATGACCTGCCGCGCCGGATCCACGAAATCCTGCCGCGCCGCGAAGTCCGCCGCCGCGAGCACGTCGGCGGCCGGCCCGCGGCCCCAGTCCTGGTGGTTCGCGCGCTGAAAGGCCTCGCCGTAGCCGCCCGACCCGCGCGGGTTGGCGAACACCAGTGCGAAGCCGCGCGCCGCGAAATACTGGAACTCGAACCACATCGACTCCTCGCCCGGACCCCACATCGCCGACGGCCCTCCGTGGATCTGGAGCAGCAGGGGATGCTTTTTCCCCGGCGTCTTGCGCGTGGGCCGCATCGTCCAGAACTGCACGTCCAGCCCGCGGTCGTTCTTCAGCGAATGTTCCTCGTAGGCGGCCAATTGGCGGCCTGCGATCCAGGCGGCGTTGTGACGGGTCAGCAGTTTGGTCGCCGATCCCGCGCTATCGCCGGTGTGCAGTTCCGCCGGGTTGGTCGGTTCCGTAACGACCTGCACAAGGGCTTCGCGGCCGACGTCAAAGGCCCGCACGCCGGCGTCATTTCGCTTGGTCAAGCGGCGTACCGGTCCTCCCGCCGCCGACACGGCGTGCAGCGGGAAACCGCCATTGGCTGGAGTGACAAAAAGAATCTCCGACCCGTCGGGCCGCCAGCGAAGCGACCCGGCGCTGCGGTCGAGCGCCTCGGTGAGCAGCTTCGCTCCGGCACCGCCCGAGGCCGGCGCCACACCCACAACGGCGGGCGCGTAGCCGAACGACTC
Source organism: Verrucomicrobiota bacterium (assembly GCA_041184765.1). Lineage (GTDB taxonomy): Bacteria > Verrucomicrobiota > Verrucomicrobiia > Opitutales > Opitutaceae > ER46. The sequence goes on from JBEGJD010000067.1 coordinate 2,085, forward strand.
CCCGCGTGTCGCGGTGAAGCCGACCCGGGTTCCGTCGGGCGAGGGGAGGGGATTCGCGAGGCTATGGCCCGCCATCTCGAGAAACACGCCCACGCCGCCGCCCGCGGCGTCGATGCGATAGAGGCGCGAGGTCTCCACGCGGTCGGGATGCTGGTCCGTGCGGGACGGACCGCTGGCGAGAATGGCCGCGCCGTCGCGGGTCCATTCGGCGCCTTGGTAGCTCACGTAACCCGGAGTGAGGTCCTTCGCTGTCGCCGCGGGTTCGGCGTCCTGCACGAAAATATGCGTGAACGTCAGGTCAGGGTTGAGGTCGCGTTCATCGAGGAAGTTGAGGCGCGTCAGCAACCGTGGGTCCCCCGCCGCCTCGTTGCGCGCGAGCCACTCACGGCGCTCGGCGAGCGTGCCTTCGGCACCGGCGAGCGGGTTGCCCTCGGCGCTGCCGCTGTTGGCGTTGGCCGACGAGGGAGCCGCGTTGCCACCGCCACCACCACCACGCGCCCCCGACCCTTTGGTCGAGCCGCCCTTGCGCGCGGGCGTTTCAGCGCCCCGCCCGCGGGAGGCCTGCGCCTTGGTGTCATTGGGTTTCCGGCCCGGACGTTCCGTGCCCCAACCGGGGGCGGCGTCGGCGCCGGATTTCTCCAATGCGGCGCGCACCTGCGCGGGAGTGAGCGAGGAGCTGAAAAGGATGCGCTTTCCATCGGGCGACCAGCGGGGCCGGGCCGCCCCGGTCTCGGCCTTGGTCAGCGGCGCGGCCTCGCCGCCGTCGAGCGGCAATAGATAAACCTGCCCCCGGCCGCGTTCGGCTGAGCGCGTGAACGCGAGGCGGTCTCCCTGCGGGCTCCATACCGGGTCGCCGTCGCTCCCGGCGCCAAAGGTGAGTTGGCGCGGTGGGGTGGAACCGTCGGTTGCCGCAATCCAGAGGTGTGTACGGTAGTCCCATTCGCCCGGCGTGTCGGCACGTGGCTCGACGGATTTCACCACATAAACCACGCGCCGCCCGTCGGGCGAGAGCGCGGGCGCGTCGAGCTGCTTCAACTTCAATAGATCGGCGACGGTGATGAGGGAGGGCTCGGCGGCGCGCAGCGCGACGCAGGCGATCAGGGCAAGGAACAGAAGGAGTCGGGGCATGGCGGGGAATGGGATCTAAACGATAGGGGTGCCTTTTCGGAAAATCCGATGGTTTTGCCAAGGGACTCTGAGCTGAACGGCTTTATCACTCAAAATCGATGAAGCCGGAGTAGGGCCAGTCGTCGGCGTTCATCACCAAACCCGCCCGTACCGGATTCTCGCGCACATAGTTCCACTTGGCGGAGCGAGATTCCTCCGAGCGAAGCACATGATCGAAGAACTCTGATTGCCAGAGGCCCCCCGGCCGCCCCGAGGTGAGTCCGATGCGGCGAGCCGACCATTCCTTCCACCTTCCGATTGCGGTCTGAAACGGCTCCGCATCCACACCGCGAGCGCGGGCGAAAAAATGCACATGATCAGGCATGACGACGTAACGTCCGACCGCCCACCCGCGCCGAGCCGACATCTCTCGCCATTCCTCGCTCAGGATCCTGTGCGCAATTGGGTTGGCGAGTAGGTGACGGCGACCGGCCACGCATGTCGTGATGAAGATAACCGGCTCCCGCACATGAACCCATCGAAGACGGCGAAGATGCCGATGCAGAGCCATTCGCCCGAGACAAACACCCCACCACTGGGCCACGATCACCACCTATGCCCGTTTCCGGGTAGAGGGCACCTCGGCCCGATCAGGCTGCTCGATGGTAAGGTTCCCTGTTCGCGGAAGATTGCGGGCTGTTGTCAGTCCCTAAGGATTTCGTTCGGTCTCCTGACCCGCACCCTATTCTCGTTGTAGCCGGGGTCCGATGACCCCGGCCTATGCCGATAGAAAGTCCGCGGAAGGCGCCTCTGACTTCGCCGGCCCCACCAGGGGCCAGCCACAGTAAAGAAAGCGCGAAATGGGGACTCTCTTGGAAGGAGCTTGGCTCTGCTTCTGCAAACGAATTTCCCAGATTAAGCTGAAGACTCAACCTCCACCCGACCGGCCTTCAACCGCGGCGGCGCCAGTCGTTGCGGGTCGGGCGGCTCCGGAGGGCGTTCGCGGCGGGGTCGTTGAACTCTTCCTTCACCGGATCCCACTTCAGCGGACGTCCGAGCTCCATCGCGATGGCGCCGAGGTGCAGCGTCGTGCTCAGACGATGCAGGGCCTCCGCCGTGTACATCGGTACCTGGCCGTTGCGGAAGCAGTCGAGGAAGTCGCGGTGT
>JBEGJD010000068.1:0-5965 GCA_041184765.1 Verrucomicrobiota bacterium
CCGAGCCCGCCCACCTGCGCGATCAGCTGGTACAGCGTGCCCAGCATGAAGAGCGGGCTCGCCGCGAGGAGGGCCATCGCCACCCAGGCACGCCGGCGCCAGCGGCCGTGGTGCAGCACCAAGGCCGCCGCCGAGCAAAGTTGGATGACGCCGAGGCCGATGATCACCGGCATGAAGATCCGCAGCGCCTTGATTCCAGTCAGTGCCGAGACCCACGAGAGCGTCAGCTCCGCGCCGAAGCGCATCAGCCCCGGCACGTGCATGAACCAGTAGTACTGCGTGATGTCCTTCCCGGCCAGCTCCTCCAGCTTCGGCACACGCCAGAACCCGAAGTCCTTGAACCGCTCCGCCGCCAGGCAGTAGTTCACAAAATCGTCGTTCACGTAGCTCAGCCAATCGAAGTTGAACCGGAGGTGCGGCCAGCCCGTCCAGAACGCGGAGGCCACCGCTGCCGCGATGAAAGGCGCGAGCGCGCGGCCGGGGAAAATCGTTGCACGCGACCACAGGAGGATTGCGGCGCCCAATCCCAGCGCGAGGGTCAGTGGCCACGTGAACCTTCCGATCGGTAGCCCGGCCTGATTCAGGATCGTCGTGAGCAGCAGGACAACCGCCAGTCCGGTCGCCGGCGCCAGTAGCCACGCGCGCAGCACTCCCCCCTGCCAGCGGCACGCCGCCAATGCCGCCCGGCCCACCACAGCGAGGTAGGCTACGAACAGAAGGCTGAGCGCGAGCGCCGGCATGGAACGCCACTCTGCCCCAACGCCCTCCGCGCTTCCCAGAAAATTCCGTCCCGGCGCGACTCTTCTTCCCGGTCGCTCAGGGCGCGACCCGGCCGCGCGCCGCCGCGTGCCACTCCTCGCAGGCGGCGCGGGCCGCCGCGGCGAGGTGCCGCGGCGCCGGGCGGGCCACCGCGTCCCGGATCGCCCGCTCCACTTCCGCTTGGTCCGCCGACGGACTGATCAACGGCGTCCCTAGTTCCGTCGCCGCGCCTCGCAGCTTTTCGTTGATGCCGATCACCACGACGCGCGATCCGGCCCAGACGCCCGTGATCGCGGCGTGGTAACGGGAGGTAAGAAGGATTTCCGCGCCCGGCCAGCGGGCCAGCGCCGACTCCAGCGGCGCCCCGGGTATTTCCGGCGAAACCAGCTCCCAGCCGTGTTGCTGCTCCGGCTTCAGCGTGGCGAAAAGGGCGCGCTCCGCCCCGGGCAGCTCGCGCGATTCCTGCGCCAGCCAGATTTTGCGCGCGGGCCGGGTCGCCTCCAGCGCGGCGATCGCCGCGTTCCGTCCCGGCCACTCCCCGTAATCGAAATTCGCCACCACCGCCACCGTGCCCGGCCGCGCCGGCGGCGGCGGGGCGGCGGCGAGATGCAGGTGCGCGAGGTCGGCGGCGGCCGTGACCCGGAAAGATGCATTCGATTCCCGGATACGCCGGGCCGAGGCCGCGTCGCGGGTCCAGATGCCGCGCGCCTGCGCGCAGACCGCGCGCACGGCGGCGTCCGCCAATTCGCCGGCGGTCTGCACCCCGATGCCGAGGAACCACATCGGCTTCCCAAGTTCCCGGCACAGGGCGGCCTCCTCCGCCAGATGGTCCACGAACCATCGCGATTGCGCGTGCTGGAACGGGGATCCTCCGAGCCCCAGCCACGCGTCGCACGCCGCGATACGTGACCGGCGCTCCGCCAGCGTCATCCCGTGCCAGCGCGTGCCGGGAAACCTCCGCGCCAGCGCCTCGCGGTCGAAGGGCACCGCGCCGCTCACCTCCGCGCCGGGTTCGATTTCCCGCAGCGCGCGGAGAAATCCCGCCAGCATCAGGTCGTCGCCGAGATTTCCCGCCCCGTAGAAATGATGCCCGAGGTGGATGCGCATGGGGCCTCGGACCGGACGCGGATCGGTTCAGTACGAGAACGAGACCTTGACGTGCAGCCGGCTATGGGCCGCTCCCGGAATCTCCACTCGCTCGATTTGCTGCGCGAAATCGGCCGAGGCGCTCAGGTAACTGCCGACACTCGCCCTCACCCCGATGCCCACGCTGCTCAGGAAGGAGTCCCGGATTTCGTTCGGGCGGGGTTGGCGGACGACATTCCGACCGTAGTCCCAGAAGGCCACCACGGTGGACTCCAGTCGGGGCCAACGTGTGCCGATGGATGCCGGCTGGAGGGGCTTCTGCAGTTCTTGGGAAAACCACACTCCCGCGTCGCCGCTCAGGATCCGCTCCTCGTAACCCCGGACGGTGCTCGCGCCTCCGATGGAAAACTGCTCGCTGGGCACCAGTCGCGAGCTTGCTACTTGCGTGCTGAGTTTCGCCACGTGAATCACCGTGCCCGCGAGCACCGTTTGCCGCTGGGCCCAGAACTGGCCCACCAGATAGCGGGGATGGGCGCCGGGGCGGCTCTCGTAAAAGGCGTCCTCGTTGTTCCGTTCTGTCAGGTTGCCGGGACTGGCTGTCAGGTTGGCCGACAATACCCAACGCCCCAGCCGGTCCGAGCGAATCGCCGCCAGGCCCGCGCCACCCGTGAAAACCTCGATCGCCGAGGTGAGGGCGGGGGCCCCTCCGAACTCCAGGTTGTTGTTCATCCGCTTGGCGTTGAGGGACGCGGTGAACTCGCCCTCCCACGAGCCCCGCCGGAACGGGATGGCGTATTTCGCCTCGATGCTCGTGTTGCGGCCCACCTGGGCGAACAGCCCTTCCAAGAAAGTGGGGTTCACCCGCACATGGGATCCCGAGACGGAAACGATGTGCCGCCACGGCAGAGGAGCCCGGTATTCGAACGCCTGAGCCCGCAGCAGTTTCGGCGCATGGGAGATCACTTCCTGATAGGACAGGAGGTGGTCCGCTCCCCACAGGTTTCCGTAGGTCAGTCCCGCGGAATAGCGGTCCCAGCCGAGGATCGCGTTACCGGTGTTCTCGTAGCTGGCGCTGAAACGGAGCGGGAAGGTTTCCTGCACCTTGAAGAACAGGTCCGCCTCGCCGGTGCCCGGCACCGGCTCGACGTGCAGTTTCATGCGCCGGAACGGGTTATTGTTGGTCCACGCGAGGGAACGCTCGAGCTCGCTCACCTGCAGGATGCCGCCCCGCTCAATCCGCATTTTTTCGCGGAGCAGCGACTCGCTGAACCAGCGGTTGCCTTCGAATTTCACGCTCCGCACCCGCCCGAGGGATACCACGATGCGCAGCGCGCCCGCCGCGATGTTCTGCGGCGGCACGAGCGCCGCCGCCATCGGGAACCCGCAACTTTTGAGGTAATTCTCGATCACCGCCGCGACCGCCGCGAGGAGTTGCTCGTCGATCACGCGGTTCTCCCCGGCTTTCAGCCTCCGGTTGAGCTCTTCCTCCTTAACCGAGGCGACGGAAACCGTGAGCACCACGAAACCTTTCGCGGGATCGTAGTTCAGCTCCTTCACCGACTCCGCATTTTCCGTGATGATCACCTGACGCAGGGCGTAGGGAGTGCGGCCGTCGGGAGACTGGACGTTTTCGGCTGCGGGCGCCGATGAGTCCGCCGCCACTCCCAGTAGGGCGAGAAGGGCGAGCAGATTCCAGCGGAAGACGTGTCTCATGGTTTCGTTTGGAGACCTGTTGCGTTCGAGGAAGTTCATAGCAACCCCAGAAAAGTTGCGGATGATCTAGGTCGGAGCGGCGATGTGATCATTGTTTTCGCTCGGCATGAGTGGAGCCCTACTTCAAGCCTCCAGGCTTCTTCGGTTCCCCTTGTCGCCCAGCATCTCCCCGTCATGTCATCCCAGATCCAGAGTTTCCGGTACCGTTGGCTGGTCATGGTCGCGGTCTGGATCGCCCTGACCGCTCTCGTTTTTTCACACGCCCGTCTGATCCGCGATTATCTCGGCGTGGCCAGCGAGCTCGGCTTGCGGGGAGAGGCGGCTCCTTCGACTCCTCTCGCCCAGCCTTACCCCGCTTTCGCTGCCGACGCCCAGACTTGGGTGCGGCATGCGCTCACTTTGTCGGAGGGACGTCAGTCGCGCCTTCGTTTCACCGACATCGACAACGCCCCGGATGGCCGGGAGGTGCATTGGAATTCCGCATGGGGATGGATCATAGCCCTAGGAGGAAAACTTGAGCACTGGGCGAACAATACCCCGCTGCCGAGGGCGACCGAACGGATGGCCCTCTGGGTCAATCCGTTTGTGCTCACGGTTCTGTTCATCCTGCTATCCGCGTGGGCGGTGCGTCGGGCCGGGCTTGTCGCGGGCGTCCTGCTCGCCGCCGCCATTGTCGGTCACCCTCGCATCTACGAGGGCTTCTTCCCCAGCTACGTCGATCACCACGGTATCCTTACCCTTTCCGTGCTCGGGATGTTTCTCGGCGCTTTGTTCATGGGTGCCGGCTGGTGGCGATCCGAGGGGGCCTGGAGGCCCTTTCTGCCCGATTCGCCGGAGGTTGCGCGTCGCGGGGCGGTTTCCTCCGCGGTTTGCGGCGCTCTAGGCATGTGGGTGAGCGCCGCTTCCGTGCTGCCGTCCATCGCCGTCGTGGGCGTTTCCGGTTTCATCATCGTGTTGACCCTCGGTCGCCGGGCCATCGCGGCCGGGGAGCGTTTTGATCCCGAGGTCTGGCGGACTTGGGGGCGGGTCGGCGGAGGTCTCAGTTTCTTTTTCTACCTTGTGGAGTACTTCCCTAACCACTTGGGGCTGAGATTGGAGGCTAACCACCCTTTCTATTCGGCCGCTTGGTGGGCAGCGGGGGAGCTAATGGCACGGGTTTCAGGCTTCTGGATTCAGCCCGCGGGAAGGCGTTGGAAGTGGGACGGTTTACTGTGGATCCATATCGCGGCTGTTTTACTCGCGCCAGCTACCATAATCATCGGAGGATCAAAGGTTTTCGTTGTTTCTGATCCGTTTCTTTCAGACCTCCATAAGTTCTACATCCAAGAGTTCCTGCCGCTTTGGGTTCCCCTGAAGGGCATCGGTTGGTCGGGCATTGCCGGTGTGGTGTTTTTGGAAAATCTTCCTCTCTGGATCGGCGTTTTGGCGGTGGCATTCGCGTGGCGAAGGCTTCCAGTCTCGGTCTTCTTTGCGGTCCTGGCTATCCTGCTGCTCACCGCCATGGCTTGGGTCCAGGCGCGTTGGCTCCTCAACTCCAGCGCCTGCCAAGTTGCTCTAGGTCTGCTGTTTGTGTCTGTAGCCATCGGTCGTCTGCAGTCCCGCTGGCGCGGGGTGGCGACCGCGGCAGTGGTTATCGTCTTGTTCCTGCCGCAGCCCTACCTGCGGCTCGCGGCGGCCAAAGGTGATCTCGCCGCCCGCCGGGTTTCTCCCAAGGACGCCAACTCCGCTTTGGCACGGGATGTGGCGAGGGTCATCCGAGCCTCCCAGCCCGAGGGCGATATCGTCGTTCTTTCCAGCCCCAACAGCTCAACTGCCATCGGCTACTACGGGCGCTTCAAAACTTTAGGGACGCTGTACTGGGAGAATAACGCCGGCCTGAAGGCTGCCGGTGCTATCCTCTCGGCCTCTTCAGCGGAGGAAGCCGCGGAGCTCGTGAAAAAGTACCGCGTCACGCACATCGTGATGATCTCGGAGGAAAACTTCGTCGAACCGTACTTTCGGCTGCTGAAGCCCTCCAAGAACGCGGAGGAGTTTAAGCAGTCCTTCGGCTTCCAGCTTTTGTTCGCCAAGGTGATCCCGACCTGGCTTCAAATGATCCCGTATAAGGTACCGGACGATCTGGCGCCGCTCAATGTTTCCGCTCTGCTCTTCAAGGTAGCCTTCAACCAGACTCCGGCCGACGCACTGTATCATATCGCCCTCACCAAAATAGCGTTAGGTAATTTAACAGGTGCGGAGGAGGATTTCGATACCCTGATCAAAGGATCGCCTGATTCCTTCCAGCCGTACACGCGCAAGGCCGAGCTTCAGGTGGCTCGGGGCGAGCACCTGGCGGCCGCCAAGAGCATCTCTGGCGCTATCGGCGTTGCTCCACTCGGAACGCATCTGGAACTCGCTTCGGCCTTCG
>JBEGJD010000069.1:0-5510 GCA_041184765.1 Verrucomicrobiota bacterium
CGCTACCGGGGCGGCCGCGGGCGGAGGGGTGGCAGGCGCCGGCTGCTGCGCGAGGAGGCGGCCGACGGCGAAGGCGAGCGGAACGAAAAGAACCGTCGGCGGGAACGTGCGTTTCATGTCAGCGGGCGGGTTTGATGGGCCGGGTGACGTCCTCGCCGCGGTAGCGCAGCGTGAACGTGGTGCGGTCGATGGCCACGAGCTCGAGCTCGTAGTCCTCGTTGTTGTAGGAAGCGGTGAAGCGGGTACCGACCTCGAAAGGTTTTCCCGCGATGAGCAGACGGGGCTTGCCGCGGAAGATCATCGTGCCGGACGGCGTGATCTGGGCGGCGATCAGCTCCAGGGTTTCGCGCGGCGTCGCGGGGGCGGACGGCGTGGATGAAGCCGCCGGAGCCGTCGCTGAGCCGGAAGCGAGTGCGGCGGGGCCGGATGGTGCAGCCGCGGGCGTCGCAGCCCCCGCGGCCGGCCGCGCTGGGGCGGCGGCCTCCGGCCGGTCGAAACCGGGGGGATTAAACGGCGAGACTAGATCGGTCGGGAGGGGCTCGAGCGCGGAGCGCCGGGCGAGACCGACCGCAACGTCCACGGTGGGTTGGCGCTTCGGGGCCGGCTGCAGGTCGGAAAGCACACGCGACGCGGCAAACAGGAAGGGGGCGCCGGCGGAAAGCGAGAGCGCGGCGACGAAGGAGCGGAAAAGCGGCTTCATGGCAGGCCGAGCAACTCGACGCCCAGGGAGAGGGTCAGCGGGCTGTTACGGTTGACGAGGGACCCCGCAAGCGAGGCGGTGACGATGCGCACGTAACGAGGACCGGTCTCCAGCCGGCGGAGAAGTTCCAGCAGCTGAGGATAAGAACCCTCGGCGGACAGCGAGAACGGCACGGGCACGAACGGTGACTTCGCGCCTTTGGCCGGCGCGGGTACCGTGCCCGGACGCAGGTCCTTCAACTTCACGCCGGTCTCGCTTTCCAATTGGTAGAAAAACTGGGTGTTGGCACCCACCTGGCCGGCGCGAACCACCTTGGCGTCGATCTCCTTGTTGGCGGCCTGCAGCGCGGCCAGCTGCTCGTTCAGCTGCGCCGCGTACTTCACGTTGTTGCCCAGACGGAGCGCATCGGCCTGGCGCCGCGACAATTCCTCCTCCAGCGCCGGCCCCACATCGCTCCGGTAGTAAATCCACCCGCCCAGCGCGAGGGCGACGGCCACCCCGGCCACTCCGACCGGGTTGCGCTTGATGAACTGCAGCGCCTCCTCGTTGGTCATTATTTTTTTCCTCCCGCGGCGGTCTTGTAGCGCAAACGGAACTGAACCGAGATCCGGCCCGACACCGGATTCCGCTCGGGCGCCTGCGCGAAGATGAACTCGGAGAACTGCGACAGCTCCTTGTCGGCCTTCAACTGCTCCAGGTACGCGGTCGCACGGCCGCTGGCCGCCACGGCGTCTCCCCGCACCGCCAGCCGAAGAACCAGTCCGTCGGCCTGAAAATCCAGCGCGTCGATCGCGACGTCGGGCGGGAGTGTATCGCCCAGACGACGGATGACCGCCGAGACCGCCGGCTTCGATTTCACGAACCCATCGACCTCGAGCGTCACCGCCTCCTCGGCCTGGAACTTCTTGAAGGCGGCCACGGCCTGATCGCTGCCCTTCTTGGCGCGGTCGATCTTGGCCTGCTCCTCGGCGATCTGCACTCCGAGCGTATGCAGGTGCACCTCCTGGGTGGCGACGTAGACGGCGAGCCCGAGCGCGACGAAGACCGCGCCGCCGTTCACGAAGAACGCGGTGCGCACGACTTTGACGTCGGGCAGCTTTTCGTAGTCGCGGAAATTGGGATGCCACGCGGGCATCACCGCCGCGGCCGCCTCCTCACTTTTTTTCCGGAACAGGGACAGCATCGGCGGCGTTGGTTTGAACCATCAGGGAAAAAAGGCCGAACCAGCGCGGATCGCGCGCGGTGGCAGCCAGGGCGTCGGGCACGGTGATCTGCCGGCTGGCGAGCCAAGGCAGCGGATCGGGGCGGAACGAAGGGATGCCCAGAGAGGTGGCGAGCGCGCCCTCGAGCCACGCGAGCGGCGGTGGAAGCTGGCTGGTGAGGACTTGGCCGACCGACTGGCCCGTCTGCACCTCGTAGAAACCGATCGACGATTGCAGGTCGGCCACCAGCCGTTTGAGCAATCCAGGCCCAAGTCCCGTGAAGTCGAAGGTGTTCGAAAGGAGCAGCTTCCTCGCCGCTTCCTCGTCCTTCAGGCCGAGTTCCTTTTGCACCAGGGGCACCATCGCCGCATGACCGTGAGAGATGGGACGCGAGGCCTCCACGCCGGCGGACGTGACGATGAACGTATGAGTGGTGTCGGCCCCCAGCTCCAGGACCAACACCGGAGTCCGGGAGCGCGCGTGGGCCAGGCAATCCGCCACTCCGCCCAGCAACGCCACGGTCCCGATCTCCAGCCGCTGGGGGTAAATGCCGGCCTCCAGAAGGCCGGCTTGGATCGAGGCGACGTCCTCGGTCGGCAAGCCGCAGAACAGCATGTCCTTCTGGGAACTGTTGGCGGGATCGAACTCGGTCCCATCGGCCGCGCTGACCACGGCGAGACCATACTTGTCGGCCTCGATGCGGAACTGCTGCCCGCACACCTCGGCGAGATAGCCGGGTTCCTTGGCCCGCTTGGGCTCGAGGGTATGACGCCGCACGAGCCGGCGAGCCGGTTGGGTGCCCACCACCGCCTGGAGATAGCCGCCGGCGGAACGCCCGGTCTGGATCTGCTTCAGCGCGGCATCGCGAGCCGCTTCATCGCCCGTCGGAAACTCCCGCAGTTCCTCCACGGAGAAAGGAGCCGAGGGCGCGGCCGTCCGGGCGACCTGCACCACGTGATCGTTCGCACTGACGAAATACCCCTTGGCCTTCCGATTAAGAAACATGCGTGAGGGATGGGACGAGAAACGGAGGGAAAAGGATCGCGAATGCGCGGAACCGGACAAAGCGGAAACCGGATCGCTGACGGGCAAATCTCAGGCTTTCGAGCGGGCAGTGGCTTACAAGTTCAAATCCCTGGGGCTTTTCCTGTCTCTCGATTAAAGGTTTCCACGTGGTCGTGAATATTTTCGGGCGAAAAAAAACCCGCCGGAGGGCGGGTTTGGAAGTCGAGTGGCAGAGCCGGAGAGCGGCTTACTTCTGCCAGGTGCGCTTCTTATGCCGGTTGGCCTTCAAGCGCTTGCGGCGCTTGTGCTTGTTCATCTTCAGCCGGCGTTTCTTCTTCAGGTTGCCCATGGTGTTCTAGGTTCCGATCGCGGCACCGTGCGGAGCGCGATCCGGGGTGTAAAGTGGTTTTTAGGAGGGCCTCGATCAGGCGGCGAACGCCTTGGCGGCGTGAGCTTTCGCCCGGGCGGCGGCGTTGCGGTGAACGACGCCCGACTTGACGGCGCGGTCCATCGCGGAGGAGTAGGCCGCGGCGGCGGTCTTGGCGGCGGCGCCGTCCTTCTTGGCCAGCAGCTCATCCAAGCGCTTGCGCAGGGTCTTGAGGCGGGTCTTTACGCCCCGGTTCCGGTCGGTGAGGCGACGGGCCTTGCGGGCGGCTTTGATGGCGGATTTAGTGTTGGCCATGGTCGGTCTTAAGTACGAAAGCCGGCCAAGAACCCAGACGCCCCGAGGAGAGTCAACGGTTTTTTCGGAATCCGCCGAAGGAACGGTGTCTCAAGGCTGCTCGGGCCAGAGCCCGTGGCAGCGATAACGCTCCCAAAGTGGGGCCGTCCGCTCGTTGCGCCGGAACGCGATCGCCGCGATTCCCACGATGACGCCCCCAGCGCGCTCGACCAGCTCCGCGGCGGCGCGCGCCTGCGCGCCCGTCTCGATCCATTCATCCACCAGCAGCACCCGCGTGCCGGTCGGCCACGGGTCCGCGCGCAGCTCGAGGGATTTTTCCTCGCCGGAATAATCCCGGAAAGCCGCGGTTTCTTTTTTGACGGGCAACTTGCCGCCTTTGCGCACCGGCACGAAGCCCACCCCAAGCCGTAGCGCCACCGCCGTGCCGACGATGAAACCCAGCGCGTCCGTCCCGACCACCCGCTGAACGCCGGCATCACGAAACGGCGCCACCAGGTCGCCGACCAGCGCGGCGAACGCCGCGGGGTCCGCGAAGATGGGCGTCACATCGCTGCGCTTGTAGTGCAGCTTGGAGCGGTCGATCAGCGCCAGGTAATCCACTCCCCCACTCTCCGCGGGCGCGGCGCCGGGCCAATTTCTTTCTTTGCGCCGGCCGTGCTTTTTGCGGCCATGCGCGCCGCATGCGCCGCAAGGTCATCATCGACCAGGATACGCTCGGGCCCGCTGGCACCAACCTGCAGGCGATCGCGCTGCTTCTGAACGCACCCGACGTCGAGGTGCTGGCGATCACCGTGCCGACCGGCGACCACTGGCGTGACCAGCAGGTGCGCCACGCGCTGCGGCTGCTGGAGATCATGGGACGCACGGAAATCCCCGTCGCTCCCGGTGCGGAAATGCCGCTCCGCTGCACGCCCGCCGCCGTCGCCGCGTGGGAGTCCCTCCACGGCAAACTCATTTACAACGGCGCCTGGGATCTCGCCCGCCCCGGACGCTGGGCCGAACCGCGCGAAGTGCGCGACCTGCCGGAGGGCAACCCCGGTACGCCACCCGCCACTGAAGCCGCGCCCGAGCTGATCGCGCGCCTCGCCCGCGCCCACCCACGCGAAATTTCACTCTGGTGCGCGGCCCCGTTTACCAACATCGCCCTCGCGCTGGCCCGCGAGCCGCGCCTGCCGGAGCTGATCCGCGAGGTCCACTTCATGGGCGGATCGTTCGCGCCCACCACTTCGGCGCGCGAATTTGTTCAGAACCCGCGCCGCGAGTTCAACCTGCGCTTTGATCCCGAGGCCGCCCACGCCGTCCTTCGCACCCCCTGGAGGAAGCTCGTATGTGCACCGATCGACATCTCCCAGAACGTGCACGCCACGGCCGACCTCTTCGCGCGCATCGCCCGCGCCGGCACGCCGCTCGCAGAGTACCTCGACCGCTTCGGCCGGCGCGACCGTCCGATGTGGGACGAAGTCGCCGCCGCCACGTGGATCGACCCGACCCTCGTCACCCGAACCGAGCGCCATCACCTCGACGTCAAGACCACCCCGAATGCCGCCTGGGGCGAAACGCTGAGCTGGCCCGCAGGTTCCTCCGACGCGCCGGGTATCGCGGCCGAAGTTCAGCTCACGCTCGACGTTCCGCGTTTCCGCGACCTGTTTGTGGCTCTCTGCTCGCGCCCATGAGAAAATTTCTTCCGGCCGCCATCCTGATGCTCGCCACCCTGTTTCCCGCCAGGATCTCCGCCGCCGAACCCGAGTCTGTCGATCTGCTCATCGTGCGCGGCCATGTGCTCACGATGAACGAGCGCCGCGAAGTGATCCGCGACGGTGTGGTCGCCATCCGCGGCGAACGCATCATCGCGGTGGGCGAGGCCGGTCTCGCGGCACGCTTCAAAGCCCGCCGCACCCTCGACGCGCGCGGCGCGCTCGTA
>JBEGJD010000070.1:0-7311 GCA_041184765.1 Verrucomicrobiota bacterium
GGCGCCGCTCGTCTTTGTTTTCCACGGTCACGGGGGAACGGCGCGCAACGCGGCGCGGACGTTCTCGATCCACACGCATTGGCCGGAGGCCGTGGTCGTTTACCCGCAGGGGTTGAACACACCGGGTCGACTCACGGACCCGGAAGGGCGAAAACCCGGCTGGCAACACGGCCCCGGCGAGCAGGGCGACCGTGACCTGAAGTTCTTCGACGCGATGCTCGCGCAGCTGAGGCGGGAGCGCGCGATTGATGACACACGCGTGTACTCGACCGGGCACTCCAATGGCGGCGGATTCACCTACCTGCTCTGGGCGAAGCGTGGCGACGTGCTGGCGGCGGTCGCGCCCTCGGCGGCCGCTGCGCGGGCCGCACGCGGGGAACTTGCACCGAAACCGGTCCTGCATCTCGCCGGCCGCCGGGACGAGTTGGTGAAGTTCGCCTGGCAGGAGGAGACGATCCGCGCCCTTCGGCGGCTGAACGGCACACGTGAGGGGGCGCCGTGGGCGCCGAGCGCCACGATTTACGCCTCGGAGCGCGGTACTCCCGTGGTGACTTTCATCCACGAAGGCGCGCACGCGTTCCCCCGCGAGGCGCCGCCGCTCATCGTACGTTTCTTCCGCGAACACCGCCGGCCCACGTCTACCCGGGAATAGTCGAGACCGCCTTCGAACCACCCCAAACCGCGCGGTGGTCAAGTGCTCCGCGCCGCGCCAGTCGCGGGTGATCGACGCCGGAGCCGAGGACCGTTCACGCGAAAAGGTTCAACGGATCGAGCGTAAACCCGGGGAACGTGGCGGCCAGGTTCGCCGGGGTGGCGCCGTGGCGGGCGAGCACGGAGCTCAGCACGTTCCGGTAATTGTTCAGCACCGGCAGGTCGCCGTAGCCCTCCAGCACGCCGCGCCGCTCCAGTTTCTCGGGTGCGAGGCCGTGCCATGCGCCGTGGAATCGCCCTCCAGCCACGCCCCCTCCCAAAACAAACATCGCCGATCCGCGGCCGTGGTCCGTGCCGAAGGCGGAGTTCTCCTCCACGGTGCGGCCGAACTCCGTCATCACCACCACCGTCGTCGTCGCCATCCGCCGTCCGAGATCACGCCGGAAAGCCGCCAATCCTTCCGCCAGCCGGCCGGCCAGTGTCTCCACCTGGCCTTGCTGCGCGAAGTGCGAATCCCAGCCCGGCAAATCGATCGACGCGGCCTCCAGCCCGACGTCCGCCTTGATCAACTGAGCCAGCCGCGCGAGGCCCGCCGAGAATTCATCGCGCCCGTACACCGCGCCGTGGTCCGGCGGGCGGGGTGACGTGCGCAAAGCTTCGATTCGCACCAGTGCGTCAAACGTGTCCCGCGCGGCCGCCCCTAGTCGCCCACGCTCCATCGCGTAGAGGCGCTCGAGCTGCGTGCGGAACGCGGGCGTGCCTCCGCCGAGCGTGAAATCCTCGAAGCTCTGCATCACCGAGGCGCTCGGCGCCCCGAGCAGGCACTCCGGAAGCGCCTTGCCCACCGCCACGCACGCGAGCGCCCCCGCGTCGGCCGGTGGTCGGGTGCGCAGGTAACGCCCAAGCCAGCCGCCCGCGGCCACGCCGCCGTGCTCCATCAGGTCCTGCGCCTCGAAGTGCGACCGCGTGTCGTCCTCGATCCCGCAGGCATGCACAATCGCCAGCTCGCCCTCGCGCCATGCGCTCTCCAGCGGACGCATCCGGGCGTGCAGGCCGAAAAGATCGTCGAGCCGCGTTCCCTCCCTCGCGGCCGCGGCCAGCCGGGGGCGCGCCCGGTGGAAGTGCTCGTCGCCCGACGGCGGGACCAGCGCAAGTCCATCGGCCGCGCCGCGCAGAAAAATGACCACGAGCGTGCGCCGCTGGTCGCCGCTGCCACTGATGACTGCCTGCGTCGCCATGGGTCAGCAGGATTGAAACGCCGGTGACGCCAGCAGCAGCGCCAGGCCGGAGCCGGATTGATGGTAGGCGACGCGCTCGGCCTCCGATGGCCGCCTCCCGAGCACGGTCGCCATGAGGGCGTCATCGCCTCCGAGTTTCTCCTTGAGATCGGCGGCGTCCACGGTCGACCCGCGCACGCGGCCGCCGACCAGCGCCGTGGCGAAGTTCCAGCGCCACAGCAGGGTGTTCTGCCAGTGCGTCGCCTCCTCCGGATAACCGTCGGGCGTGGCCCAGCGGAACGGCGCGTGTCCGAGGCGCACCAACGCGTCGAGCACGTCGCGCGAGGCGTCGGTGCGAGCGTTGGTGGCGCGCAGGGCGGAGACGACGTAGTGAAACGGTCGCTTGAACTTGGCGGCTCGCGTCGCGGGCGCGTTGAACTCCGGCGTGGCGAAGAGCGCGCGCAGCGCGGCGGGGATGGATCCGCCGGCGGCGGTGAACGCCGCGGCGACGGCCGCCATGGCGGTCTCCGGGGGCTCGTCAGCGATGAAGCGCCGACAGAGCTTCCAGGCCAGATGACGCGCCGTCGCCGGGTGCGCCGCCACGATGTCGAGCACGCGGTCGAGGTCACCGGGTCCCAAGCCCGCCGGAATTTCCTGCCCGAGAACTTTCTTGGGGCCGTTGTCGTGCAGCCGTTCGACAAATTCCACGCGCCCGCGCAGGAAACGCTTACGATCACGCACGGTCCAACCCGTGAGGCAGCGCGCCACCTCCAGGACGTCCTGTTGCGTGTAGCCGCCGTGGACGCCCAGTGTGTGCAGCTCGAGCAGCTCGCGGGCGTAATTCTCGTTTGGGCGGTCGCCGCTTCCGGCGCGTCGGTTCACGCGCCCGTCGAGGTACCACAGCATCGCCGGGCTCACCGCGCTGGCCCGCAGCAACATCCGGAAATCTCCCAGGGCGTGCGCGCGGATCACATCGCGATCGTCGGCGGCCTTCAGCCAGCGCGACTCCCCCTTCGAGGGGTCGATGTTGAAGTGATCGGTCCAGAACTGGACCATCACCTCGAGCAACTGGCGTTCGCTCAGCACGGCACGGAGCAGGGTCGCGCGGGAAAGATCCTCAAGCAGGGTCTTGTCCTTGAACTCGTACAATTCGCCGACGCGCGTCGACTGGTGGTCGAGCGCGGGAAACATGCGTGCGAGCGGATCGGGGGCTCCGGCATCGCGCGGCAGCAAGCTGCTGCGCGGGTCCTCCAAGTGATCGAAACCGCGACGGATCACACGGTCGCACACGCGGTCGTCGATCCGGTCCGGCGCCAGCTGCTCCTCGATGAACGCCGGTACCCCCATCGCTGCGACGCGTCGGTGATCACCGGGTCGCGCGCCGAACGTCAGCCGGTTCAACACGTGGGAAATCGGGTCGATTTCCGGGGCGCCGGGCGGCGTGAGATCACCCTCGAGTGGACGATGCGTCGGCAGGCCGATCCGTCGCCGGACGTCATCCCCGGCGCGGCCGCAGCCCGCTCCGGTCGCGAGGATCGCGCCGGTACCAGCGGCGATGAATTGTCGCCGGGTCGGCCTCATTCCGCGTTCGCAGGAGGATTGACGGTCGTTTTCCCGCGGCCGGCCAGCAGCAGCGCGCCGAGGCCGGGAACGAGCGTCAGCGGGATCGTCACGACGGAAAGAAACGTGAGCGCGAGCACGATGCCGCCTCGGAGCACACGGCGCCACGGCTCGCCCTCATCACGGGAGGACGCGAGCCCCCGGCCGATACGAAGCGCGAGCCCTGTCGCGCCGGCGAGCATCGCGATCAGCGTGAGGATGAGCAGCACGGCCGAGGCGAGTTTGCCCAGCGGGTTGGTGGACACCCGGCCGATGGTCACTCCCGCGGCGATCAGCGGGATCGCGGCACCCAGCCCGGCGGCGGCGCAGACGAACGGAGAATCGCCCAGCCGCTCGGCGCAGCGCGAGGCGAGGGAAGGGAAGAGCCCGGCGGTCGCCAGCCACACGGCGATGAAAACCGACAACAGCCCGAGGATCACGAGCACCACTGTGAAGACGTCGGCGAGGTTCATGAGGACAAGAAGATCGTTCCCGGGTTGCGAAGGCAACCGGTAGACGTCCCGGGGACCCCGGGGTTGCGCTGGGACGCGACCGCGCGCTCCGCCGGCCCTATTTCTTCTTTTTAGCCGGTTTCTCCGCGGCACCCGGTGGTGTCACGGTCAGCCAAACCCCCGACGTGGACCGGATCAGCAGGTCGCGGTAACCTTGCGGCACGCCATTGTTGAGGGTGGTCGAGACGAGCTCATGCGAGGCTTTCCAAGAGCCCGAGCCTTCCGCCTCACGCACCCTTACCTCGACGAGTCCGTTGAACGGCGAGGCGTCGGACGGCGCCTTCAACGTGAGCGTGATCTCCTTCTGCTTATCGTCTGCCGTCACCTCGGAAGCGCTGATGCAGTCGGGCAGTCCCGCCACGGAGGCGACGAGCGTGCCCTTGAATCCCTCGAGCCGGCGCAGCGTCACCTTGATCTCGGCCGATTTTCCGGGTTCGAGCACGCAGCCGGCCTCGTTGATCACCGCTTCGAGCCGCGGACGCGCGGGGCGCACGACGAGTCGGAAAAAATGATCGTTGCCGCCGCGGTGCAGGAGATTGCCGACCGCCGCCGTGTAGGTGCCGTCGGTGGGGGCCTTCCAATCGAGCAAGGGATCAGCACCGCTGTTGGCGCCGTCATCATTGCGGGCGAGTTCCTTGCCTGCGGAGTCCCGGACCGCGACCCAGGCGTCCAGCGGCGACCCAAGTGCGACGGCCTGCACAGCAAGCACCAGCTTGTCGCCCTTGGCGGCGGAGAAAATGTGGGTGGATTCCTCACCCGCGCGTGAGATCGCTCCCTCCGCGGTGAAGGGTGGTCGTGGCGCTTCCCGGGCCAGGTCCGTGCGGCCCAGGGCGGGACCTTCCGTTGGCGGCGCGGGTGGCCTTGGGGGTGCCCCGGTGGTAAGGGTCAGCCGGTACACGGCGGCGTCGGATCCGTGCAGACGCACCTCGGCGGTCGCAGGGTGGGCGAAGCCGAAGACCTGCAGCGTGAACCGCCCGCCCGCGGCGGTGGTGAACGTGAGCAACGGGTCGAGGTTGCGGCCGTTGTCGTGGTTGAAAGCCACTTCAACGCCACGCGCGTCAAGGAGCCGCAGCACCGCGTCGACGGGTGAGGCAATGACCTGCGCGTCAAGGATTGCGGTCAGCGTCTGGCCGGCGGTCAGGTCGATCGCGTAACAGTCGACGTCACCGGTCTTGCCCAGCCGGCCGGTGATGACCGCCGGCAGTGCCGGAATGGGCTGAGCCCTCGCGGGATCGTCGTTCGGCTCGACCTCGGCCAGCGGCGGCTCGGTCGCCACAAGGAGGAAGCGCGGGACGCTCGCGCCGGAGGGGTTGAAAAGACGGATGAGGTGCGGGCCTGGAGCGACGTCCGGCGAGACCTCGAGGCTGAATTTCCCACTCTCCTTTTCCGGGCGGAGGACGATTCCCGGCGTGTCCGTCCAGATCGTGGGCGGCCAGTCCGCGAACTTACCCGCGGCCGCGACCGGCGTGGTGGAGCCGGCAACGACGACTGGTGGGAAAAAAGTTTCGAGAACCGGCGCGGCCGGCCGCGGCTCGGCCGCCGCCACCGGCGAGAACAGGGCGAGCAGGACGGCGAGACGCCGGAACGGCGGACGGGACATGCCGGGAGGACGCCGTGGCCGGCGCTAAGCGAACACTTCCTTGATCAGCCGGCCGTTGTTCACGAGCTGCACGGGACGGCCGGTGTTGGTGTGCAGCATCTGCGCGTGGTTGACGCCCATCTTGGTGTAAACCGAGGCCGCGAAGTCCTCCGGCCGGTAAATGTTCTCCGAGGCGTGGTAACCCTTGGCGTCCGTCGCGCCCACCACCTGCCCGCGGGGCACCCCGGCTCCCGCCATGAGGACCGACATCGCGTGCGGCCAGTGGTCACGGCCGGCGTCCTTGTTCACCTTCGGGGTGCGGCCGAATTCGCCGAGCAGCAGGACAAGGGTCGTGTCGAGCAGCCCGCGCGCGTCGAGGTCGTTGATCAGCGCAGCCACGCCCTGGTCCATTTTCCGCACCTGCTCGCCGCGGTAAGCGTCGAAAAGCTTCGTGTGGTGGTCCCAGCCTCCGGAGTAGACGGTGAGCCACGAGACGCCGACCTCGACGAGGCGGCGCGCGAGCAGCAGGCGCTGACCGAAATCATGGCGGCCGTAGGCGTCGCGCACCTTCGCGTCCTCGCGGCCGAGGTCGAAAGCGGCCTGCGCGCGTGGCGAGAGCACGAGGTCCACGCCCTGCTGGAAATACTGGTCGAAGTTCACCGCCGGGTCTTCCGCCAGCCGGTCGGTGTGGCGGCGCATCCGATCGAGCGACGCGCGGAGCTCGCGGCGCGAGGCGGCGCGGCCCTCGCTGATGTCGGCCGGCAGCACGACGTCCCGCACCTGGAAGGACTTGTCCTGCGGGTTGCCGCTGATGACGAACGGCGCGTTTTTTGCGCCGAGGAAATTCGGGCCGCCGGAGCGGGAGACACGCGGCAGCGAAACGTAAGCCGGGAGCCCGTGGCGCAGGCCGCGTTGGTACGAGACAACGGAGCCGAACGAAGGGTGGAATGTCACCGACGCGCCGCAGGCGACCGGTACCGGCGTGCGTGCGCCGGTCATCATGTAGTGGTTGCCGCCGCCGTGGTTGGGGTCCTTGTGGCAGATCGAGCGCACGACCGTCACCTTGTCGGCCACCTTCGCGAGCTCCGGCACCGCCTCGGAGAAGCGCAATCCCGGAACGGCGGTCGGGATCGTGTCGAGCGCGCCGCGGATTTCCACGGGGGCGTCGGGCTTCGGATCGAACGTCTCGTAATGCGAGGGACCGCCGTCCAGCCAGATCATGATGCAGTTGACGCGGTCCCCCGGTCGCGCGGAACCGCGGCTCAACGCGGGACCAGCAAGGGCGCGCGCTTGCAGCATGCCCGCCAGGCCGAGGCTCCCGACTCCGAGCTGGAGGAAGTCGCGGCGGCGCAGACCATCGCAGTTGTGCGTGGGGTTCATGGCGGGGTGGGGCGTCAGTGGTTGAACACGAACTCGGCCGAGTTGAGCAACGCCCAAAGCACGTCCTCGGTCGCGTGCACACGCGTGGCTCCGGGCGAGACGAAGGCCGAGGTGGCGACCGCCAGTTCCGCGGGCAGCGGCGGGCGGCTGAGGGTGGCGAGGTAGAGCTCGGTCACGATCTCCGACGGCGAACGCGTTCCGTCCGAGAGCTTCCGCGCACGGCCGCCGGCGGCGCTGAGTTTTCCCTGCAGGCCCTTCGAGTTCATCAAGTGGAGCGATTGGACGACGCTCAGGTGCGCGTCCCGTTCGCAGGGCGGGTCCATGCTAGGGTCGGGCCGGCTGAACGCGTCCATGAACTGCGACTCGATCTTGT
>JBEGJD010000071.1:0-3891 GCA_041184765.1 Verrucomicrobiota bacterium
CGACGGCAGTCAGCGAGATCGAGGACGAGACCGTCGAGGGCACCACCGAGAGATAGACGATGCCCGCGCGCAACTCCGGCGCCAACCGTCCCTCCAGCACGGCAAAGAGCGCGATCCCGACCAGCGGGAACACGAGAAAAGTTGTCCCCTGCACAATCGCATGTAGCCGCCAATTAAGCGCTCCCGAACGCAGCGCACTGAAGGGGAGACGCAGTCCCTGCAGGAGAAACCCCAGCGAGACCGCGGTCTTGGTGAGATACTCCGGACGCAACCACCCCCCGGCGGCGCCCGGCGCGGGCTCCAACCATGCGACGATCATCGCGGCAATCAGGCCCGCCTGAAACCAATCGAAGCGACCTTTCATCCGGTTTCAGTTCACCCGCCCGGCGCGGCGCCGGAGCATGGCGACCAGATCATCGCGTCCCTGGATCCGCATGACCCAAAGCAACCCGCCGCAAACCGCCGCGCCCACACCAATCGTCACCAGCAGCCCGAGCGCTTCCGCCGCCTTGCCGCGCGCGACGAAACCAGCACCCGCCCGCCAAACCAACGCCACGACCGCCGACATCAGGAGCGTCGCCACCCCAACCTTGATCAGATCAGGCAGGACGGGCGCGACCCCGAGGAGTGGGTTGCGATGCCGCAGCCGAAACTGGAGGTAAATCAACTGCGCGACGGTCGCGAGATTGCCCGCGACGGCGAGGCCGACGGTCCCGAATGGCCGCATGAGCAGCAGGCTCAGCGCGATGTTGACCACCAGGCTGATCACGGCGGCGCGCACCGGTGTCTTCGTGTCCTTCTGCGCGTAAAACGCGCGGAGCACGATATTGGTCCACGCGAGGAACGGGAGCCCGAGCGCGTAGGTGAGCAGCACCGGTCCGAGCGCCAGGGTGTCGCCGCCATCGAAGGCGCCGCGTTGGAAAAGCACGCGCACGATCGGCTCCGCCAGGACGGCGAGTCCCGCGGCGGCGGGGACATTCACGGCGAGGATAAGGCGCACGCCCTTGTGGTAGGCCGCGGCCAGCTGGTCCCAATCCCCGGCCGCGGCGTGCCGCGAGATCAGCGGAAAAACGACCGTTGAAACCGCCACCGTGAAGACCCCGATGGGAAGCTCCATCAGGCGCGTCGCGAGGTTGAGCGCCGCCACGGCGGAATCGTTCAACGACAGCCCGATGAAACGGGAGACCGCCATGTTGATCAGGTACACCGCCGAGCCGAAGACGGTCGGCCCCATCAGGCGCGCGATCTGCCGCAAAGGCTCGCTCCGACCGAAATCCACTTTCGGACGCCAGCCTTCGCGCAGAAGCGCGGCGGCCGGTACCGCCATCTGGAGAAATCCGCCGAGCAGCGCGCCCGTGCAAAGCCAGAGCATCGCGCCGCGCTGGTCCACCGCCCAACCGCCGAAGGCGCCACCGACGAGCAACCCGATCATCGCCAGATTCAGCCAGATCGGCGAAAGCGCCGGCTCGAGGAAGCGGTTGAGCGTCTGCAGCACCGCGCTGAACGCGGCCGCGAGGCACACGAAGACGAGATAAGGGAAGAGAACCACGCCAAGATCCGCCGCCGCGAGCCAGCGCGTCCAGGTGCCCGGCTCCAAGCCCGCGGAAACGGGCGCGACAACGCGGGTTCCAACTAACCACAGGCCCGCCATTCCCGCCGCCACCACGGCGCCGCTCGCGAGGAGCAGCCAGCTGGCGACCTTATTCAACAGGTCAAACGCCGCCCCGCGGCCGCCGCGCCGAATCTCCTCGTTCAGCGTCGGCACGAACGCCGCCGTCAGCGCGCCTTCGCCCAGCAGACGGCGGAAAAGATTCGGCAACGTGAACGCCGTGTAGAAAGCGGACGCAATCGCCTCGATGCCGAACACCGCCGTGACCAGCATGTCGCGCCCCAGGCCGAGCACCCGCGAGACCATCGTCGCCGCCGCGACGAGGCTGATGTTCTTGAAGTGCCGGGACACGCGCGAACTCTCGCCCGCCGCCGCGCGCGCCGGCAAGTCTTACCCCTTGTCCGGCGCAGAGGTCGTGCGCGCCTTGGCCTCGAGGGCATCGAGTGCACGACGCGAGGCCTGCTCCAGAATCGTCCCCTGTCGCCAGTCGGCCTCGAACGTTTCGGTCAAACCTCGAGGGGCCGGTTTCCCCGATGTCGCGGCCCGGAAGGCATCGGCGAGTGAAAGTCCCGCGTTCAGGTAAAAGGGATGCAAGGTGGTCGTGATCGCGCCTAGTATGTTGAGTCGTCGCGCGAGATCAGCGGACACCGCCGGTTCAACCCCGCGCGCCAGTATCTCGGCCAAGGGCACCACGCGGTCCGCCTCGCCGTCCGGCGACGCGTAGACAAAACGTGCCAGGATCTCGATGAAGGCACGCGACTCCACGGCTTCCTGCACGGGAAGAACCCGCAGGCGTCGGTGATGATGCCACCCCGTCTGCCACCAGAGTTCCCGTGCCGGCGCACCCTGAAACCGACCCGGATAACTCGCCGCCAAGGCGGCCTGGGGATCCATGCCGGCGAGAAGCCGGCGGACAAACGCCGCCCATTCCCCGGATGGTCCGGATTCCGCCTGGAGAAAGGTCATCAGCCAGAACATCGCCGCGGAAATCGTCGGTTCCGGCTCCGACTCCGCGGGCCAGTCAAGCAGGCCCGCGATCGCAGGGGGCGGAATTTGCGTGGCATGGAGCCGGGCGAGATCGAATTGCGCCCCCTCAGACCGCGCCCGCCACCAAGCCACGCCGGCGTGCTCCAGCCACGCGGCAGGCGTCGCGCTGGCGGCCGCCCCGCGTTGCGAAACCGCCAGCCGCGCGAGGAGTCCGCGCACTAAAGCCCGTCGCAAAAGGGCATCTTCCCCGACATCGCCGCGCCACCAGAGGGACACCACCCCACCGGGCTCCAGATTCACTTCAAATGCCGCGGTGCGGCCGTCACCGGGCGCCGGCAGAAGCCTGACAAAAACCGGCGAAGAGAAGGACGCCGGCAAACCGAACGGTTTCTCGAGGTTCCGCCACATGTCTTCCGCCAACGCCGCCACGGCATGGCCGACCGCGGGATCGATGGTGGCGAACTCAAACCGGCCCGAGGAAGTTTGAACGAGGACCGGCGTCGCGGCGGCGCGGGCGGTTTGCGTCCAAAGCGCGGCGATACCCGCGAGCAGCAGAGCCTGCCGAAAGATCACGGCAGACGGAGGCGCAGGAGGCGGCCATCGACCGCGGCGTCGACCAGTCGTGCCCAGTTCGCGCGCAATTCTCCGGGGACGACTTCGATCGTGCCCAACCGAGAACGAACCATTCCCGCCACGAACGGA
This sequence comes from Verrucomicrobiota bacterium, assembly GCA_041184765.1. Classification (GTDB taxonomy): domain Bacteria; phylum Verrucomicrobiota; class Verrucomicrobiia; order Opitutales; family Opitutaceae; genus ER46. Next base: position 3,299 of record JBEGJD010000071.1, read on the forward strand.
ATCGCACCGAGGGGACAGCCGCCGAGGTACATTTCCCGCGGCTCAAAAACGAAACCTTCCGCATGTTTCACCATTGTTCCGCGAACCTGGGCGATGAATTTGACCCCTAGATCCGGCACGGTGAGTCGAACCGGAGCGGCCACCTGGATCAGTCCATCGGCGATCCGCACGTTGGGCTCACCCACGGCAAAAACCCCCGCGATCACGACCTCGGGCTTCTTGGCCTTTTCCCCGGAAGCAGGAGCCGGGGAAGCGAAGAGGAGATTCAACTCCTCCTCGCTTAGAGAGATGGACTGGCCGCCCATGAAGAGCTGCCTCTTGCGGACGGCCTCCGCGGACTTGGAGGCATCCCGCACACCTTCGACAAAATAAACCGCTCCGCGCGGCCTATCCTTTTCGGGCGGCAACTCCTTCACCGTCGCGACGGGCTGGGAAATCAGCACTCCCGCTCCGATGATCGTTCCCAGCAAGACGCTGAGTGCGGCCGCCACCGCGACTTCCGTCCCACTGGGACCGGTCGGCCCCTTGCGGCTCGCGCTCATGGCTTCAGGCCTTGGAACCCGAGGAACTCGCGGCCGGCTTGCTGTCGCCGG
>JBEGJD010000072.1:0-2646 GCA_041184765.1 Verrucomicrobiota bacterium
CGTGATCGCCGCCGCCATCCGCAATCCACTGCTGACGCTTGCCGCCACGCTCGGGCTGGCGATCGCGGGGCTGTGGGCCTGGCGGCACGTGCCGGTCGACGCGATCCCGGACCTGAGCGACAACCAGGTCATCGTCTGGGCCGAGTGGCCGGGTCAGAGCCCGCAGGACATGGACCTGCAGGTGACATCTAGGCTGACCCGCGAGCTGCAGGGGCTGTCCGGCGTGCGGACGGTGCGCGGGATGTCGCTCTACGGCGCGAGCTACCTGTATGTGATATTCGAGGAGCGGCGGGACCTGTACGAGTGCCGCACGCGCGTGCTTGAACGGCTCGCCCAATTGCAGGGCCTGTTGCCGCCGGGCGTGACGCCGCGGCTGGGACCCGACGCGACGGCGATGGGGCAGGTGTTCGCGTTCACGCTGCAGGGCCCACGCGACACGGAGACGCGCCGCCGTGTGCTGGACCAGGTGGTGACCCCGGCGCTGCGCGCCGTTCCCGGCGTCGCGGAAGTCGCTCCCGCCGGCGGCGTGGTGCGCGAGTACCAGATCGACGTCGATCCGGTGCGGATCGAGGAGCAGGGGCTGACGCTGGACATGCTCATGATGGCGGTGCAGCGGGCGGGGCGCGACACGGGCGCGATGAGCGTCGAGCGCGCGGGGGTGGAGACCATGATCCGCGCCACGGGTTTCACCCGCTCGGTGGCCGACGTGGAAAACATCGTGGTGCGCGGTGACCGGACGAAAGGCGCGGGCGTGCGGCTGGGCGAGATCGCGCGGGTGGGCGTGGGAGGCCAGTTCCGGCAGGGACTGCTTGCCGACGCCTCGCAGGAGCAGGTCGGTGCAATCATCGGCCTGCGGGTCCACGAGGACCCGCGGACGGTGATCAACGCGGTGAAGCGCCGCCTCCTGGAGCTCGGACCCGCCCTGAAGGCGGAGCAATTGGCGGTGATCCCGTTTTACGACCGGTCGCGGCTCATTCTGGAGACAACGGAGACCCTTTCCTCCACCCTGCGGGAGGCGGTGGTGACAACGGTGATCGTCGTGGTCGCGTTTCTCCTCCACTTCCGCGCGAGCCTGGCGGTGGCCGTGAGCCTGCCGCTCGGCATGCTGTTCACTTTCCTCGCGATGTGGGCGTGCGGCGTGAGCGCCAACATCATGAGCCTCGCGGGCATCGCGATCGCGGTCGGCGTGATGGTCGATTTCGGGATCATCATGACCGAGAACATCACCCAGCACCTCGTCGACCTGCGCGAGAAGTGCCGGCGGGAAGGGCGGGCGGCGCCAGCTTCTCCCTTCGACCCGGAAGTGACGGAGACGGTGATCGTCGCGGCGCGGGAGGTCGCGCGGCCGCTGTTCACCTCGGCGGCGACGACCGTGATCGGATTTCTCCCCGTTTTCGCGCTGCAGGATCAGGCGGGGCGATTGTTCGCGCCGCTGGCATTGACCAAGACGCTGGCGATCAGCGGCGCAGTGGTGAGCGGGGTGTTTGTGGTGCCGGTGCTGTGCCGCCTCCTGTTGCCCCCGTGGCAGATGAGGCGCACCCTCCTTTTCGCGGCGGCGGGTCTCGCGGGCGGAGTCGCCTTCGGGTGGTTCATCCGGGACGGCTGGTCCCTGCCGCTCAACTACGGTCGCGAAGTGCTGACCCTGCCCGGCTGGTTGTTCGCCCCCCTGTTCGCCGCGCTGGTTTCCTCCACGGTGTGGCGGCTCGGCCGCGAGAACGTCGCGAACTACGAGGAGAATCCCGCCAGCCGCGCGATCCACGCGGCCTACGAGTGGGCGTACGTGCGCATCCTGCACCACCGCGTGCCGTTCACGGTCGCGATCGCGACCCTGGCCGTAGGCGGCTACCTGGTGGGCCTCGGTTGGCCGGTGCTGCGCGAACCGTTGCGCGCGGTCTTCGCCGCCGCCGGCGCCGATCTGGCGCGAACCCGCCTCGATCACACGATGACCCGGGCCTTTCCCGGCGTCGGTTCCAGTTTCCTGCCGCCGCTCGACGAAGGCGCGTTGCTTTTCATGCCGTCGCTGCCGGCCGGCGCCGGGCTCGCGGAAACCCAACGCGTGATGACCACGCAGAACCGCCTGATCGAGTCGGTGCCCGAGGTGGCGTCGGTCCTAGGCAAAATGGGCCGCGCCGAAACAGCCCTCGATCCGGCGCCGATCGGAATGATCGAGACGGTCGTGCAATTGAAGCCGTACGCGGATTGGCCCCTGCATGATTTCCCGCGGGACGACGGCAGCGTGGAGCGCCGGCCGCGCACGCTGGCCGAGGTGCGGGCGGCGCTGGCGGCGGTGTCGGACATTCCCGGCGCGGCGCCAAGCTGGCTGCAGCCGATCGAGACCCGGGTGGTGATGCTCTCGACCGGCATCCGCAGCCTCATCGCCCTGCAGGTGCTCGGCGACGACAACGACGCGCTGGAGCGCTTCGCCGAGGCCGCCGAGAGAGCGATCGTCGGCACCCCGGGAGCGACGGACGTCCAGATGCAGCGCGAGGGCGGAAAACCCTACGCGGAAATCCGCCTCGATCCCGCCCGCCTCGCCCGCTTCGGGCTCTCCAAGGAACAGGTGATGACAGCGGTGGAGTCGTCCCTCGGCGGCATGGCCGTGGCGTACTCGGTGGAGGGCGCGCTGCGCTACCCGATCCGTATCCG
>JBEGJD010000073.1:0-3712 GCA_041184765.1 Verrucomicrobiota bacterium
ACGTATCCGCATCCGCGCCCAAAGCGACCGCGGCCCGGCGAACCGCGGCATCGGCGTCAGCGGGCTTGTAGCCGAGCGCTACCAGCGCCGCGACGGCATCCCGGTGCGGCGTGGAGGCAGGGGAGGAATCGTCGGCTCCGACCGATGTCGCGGCGGTGGATCCACCACCGACTTTGGTTCGAAGTTCCACCACGAGCCGCTCGGCCGTCTTCTTGCCGATGCCCGGGCACCGCGAGAGGGAGTTGATGTCGCCGGCGCGGATCGCCGCCTCGAGAGAGGGCAGGGCGAGACGGCTCATGATGCTGAGCGCCATCTTCGGGCCGACGCCGGTCACATTCTCAATCAGAAGCCGGAAAAAGTCCCGCTCCTCGGGTGAAGCGAATCCGTACAAGGTCTGCGCGTCCTCCCGGTAAATCACCAAGGTGTGCAATTTCACCGAGGAACCGGGACGCGGCAGTCGCTCGGCGCTGGTCGCGGGCAAGTGAACCTCGTAGCCGAAACCGCCGACTTCCACGACCGCTCCGAGCGGTGAAGACGAGGCGAGGGTGCCCTGAATCGAGGTGATCACTTATTTAAGACCGAGAACGTCCTGCATGTCATAGACGCCCGGCGGGCGGCTTACGACCCACTGCGCCGCCCGGACGGCGCCTCGTGCGAAAATTCCGCGGTCGCTCGCCTTGTGCACGAGTTCCACCCGCTCGCCCAAGGCGGCGAACATCACCGTGTGATCTCCGACCACATCCCCGCCGCGTAGGGCGTGGACTCCGACTTCGGTCGGCTTACGCTCGCCGGTGAGCCCCTCGCGTCCGTGGCGCAGGGCCTCCGCCGATAGCTTCCGCTCCTCGAGGATGATCTCGAGTAGGCGTGCCGCCGTTCCGCTGGGGGCGTCCTTCTTGAACCGGTGATGCATCTCGACCACCTCGACGTCGTAGTCGGAGGCGAGCACGGAGGCGGCGCGGCGCGTCAGCGCGAAGAGCAGGTTGACGCCAACGGAAAAATTCCCCGCCCACACGCACGGAACGCCGGCGGCCTGGGCGAGCAAACGTTTGCGGTCCGCCGCCTCGTGACCCGTGGTGCCGATCACAACAGGCTTTCGCAGTGCCAACGCATGCCGGAGAATCTCGGCGGTCGCGGCCGGCGAACTGAAATCGATCACCGCATCGGCCTTCGCCATACCCGCGCGGATGTCGTCCCCGACATCAGTCTCGGCGGCGATCGCGAGACCGGCTTCCTTGACCGCGGCGGCTACCGCCTGGCCCATGCGTCCGCGCGAGCCGTTGATGTGGATGGAAAGGGGCATGTTCAATCGAGCGCGGCGAGCACGGCCTCGAGGCGCGCGCGGTTGGCGGTGCTCATCTCGCAGAGCGGGGCGCGCACGCCGGCGTCGGTGATGATGCCGGCACGAACCAGCGCCACCTTGATCGGCACCGGGTTGGGTTCGATGAAGAGCGTGCGGAACGCGGGATAGAGCCGGCGATGGATGCGCGCCGCGGCGGTGAAATCATTGGCGCGGGCCAGTTCGACGAGTTTTCGCACCTCACGCACGAAAAGATTCGAGGCGACGCTGATAACGCCCTCCGCGCCCACTGCCATGAACGGTAGCGTGAGCGAGTCGTCACCACTTAACACCGTGATGTCGCGGCCCATCGCCTGCTTGAGTTGGTCGACCCGGTCGACGCTGCCGCCGGCCTCCTTGATCGTGGAGACGTGCGGGTATTTCGCACGCAGGCGCTGGACGACATCGACGCTGATCTCGATGCCGCAGCGGCCCGGGATCGAATAGAGGACGATCGGCCGGTCGGTGCATTCGGCTAGCGCGGCGAAATGGCGGAAGAGACCCTCCTGGCTGGGCTTATTGTAGTACGGAGCAACCACCAGCATCGCGTCGGCACCCGCCTCATGGGCGAGGCGGGTGAGCTCGAGTGCCTCTTGCGTTGAATTCGACCCGGTGCCGGCGATCACGGGTACGCGTCCCTTCGCCACTTCAACCGTGAAGCGCACCACCTCCATGTGCTCCTCGTGGGAAAGGGTGGGGGATTCGCCAGTGGTTCCCACCGGGATCAACCCGTCGATTCCACCCCGGATCTGATGCGCGATCAGTTTTCGCAGGTCCGCGTAGGAGACCTTCCCGTCGCGGTCGAACGGGGTGGCGAGGGCGGTGATGGTGCCGGTGAGCGAGCGTCTTGGCATGATGTCGGGCAATGAAACCTTGCCGAACAAAGCACGGCGACCTACTTGCACCGCAACGCTTTTTTCCCCATGACCGCTCCCGCGTCGCCGACGCCGCATACGGATTTGTTCAACGACCTGCTGCGCCTCGCGGTGGAGAGCAAGGTGAGCGACGTCATCGTGAAAGCGGGGAAACCGGGCTACGTGCGCCGGGCCGGAAAACTCGAGGCGGTCGAGATGGACGCCATTTCCTCGGCCACCGCGGAAGCCTTCGTGGTGGAGCACGTGCCGGCGGTTTTTCGGAAGAATTGGACCGACGAGGGTCAGGTTGACTTCGCCTATGCGGCCGAAGGGGTGGGGCGTTTCCGCGTGAACGCGTTCCACCAGCGCGGACAGGTGAGCGTGGTGCTGCGTCATATCAAGGATTCGGTGCCGACCTTCGAGCAGCTGGGCCTCGGGCAGACGGAGCAGGCGCTCGTGAAACTGGCTCAGGCGAAGGATGGCATCCTTTTGATCTGCGGCGCCACGGGCTCCGGCAAGAGCTCCACGATGGCGGCGATGCTCAATTGGATTAACCACAATCTCGACCGTCACATCGTCACCATCGAGGACCCGATCGAATACACCTTCTTGGACGACAAGTCCGTCTTCCAGCAGCGGGAGATCGGCCTAGATGTCCCGAGCTTCCAATTGGCGATCAAGGCGGTGCTGCGCCAGAACCCCGACATCATCCTCGTCGGGGAAATGCGCGACCGGGAGACGTTTGAGACAGCCATCGCCGCGGCCGAGACCGGCCACCTCGTGCTCTCCACGATGCACGCCGCGACGGTCGCGCAATCGTTGAGCCGCTTGTTCGAATTTTTTCCGGCGGAGGAAGTGGAGCAGGCCCGCCGGGCCATCGCCGGCTCGCTGCGTGGATTCATCTGCCAGAAGCTCGTGCCCACCGCGGATGGCAACAGCCGCATTCCGGCCAACGAAATTCTCGTCGCCGATGCGACGGTTCGCGGCCTGATTCTCGAGGGTCAGAACGAGAGGATCCAGGGCCTGCTTGAAAGCAACGCGGACAGCGCGACGTTCTCGTTCAACAAAGACCTCTACCGGCTCTGGAAGGCCGGGACGATCAACAAGCCGGACGCGCTCAAGTTTTCACCGAATCCGCAGCAGCTGGAAATGAACATGAAGGGGATCTTCATCAAAACGTGATACGGCATCGGCGCATGCGGGCACTCTTGGCCCCGCTGTTTTCGCTCACGCTCGCCTCGGTCGACGCGCAGACGACCGCAGGGCCCGAAGCGTCTCCCGCGGTGGCGCCGCTTGAGCAGGCGAAGCGGGAGCTCGAGGCGAGCAAGGTTGGGCCGATCAAGGAAGGCGAAGCTGGTTTGCGCGACCTGCGCGCCGCGGTGTCACCGATGCCGCTTCCGGCCGCGCCGGCGTCCCCGCTGCCGAAGCCGCGTAGTGATCCCCGCTCCGGTTCGGACCAGACGGGCCGTAATTGGCTCGTCGAGGCGATGGAAAGGAAGCCGGGCGCGGCCGGGGTGAGAGG
>JBEGJD010000074.1:0-5868 GCA_041184765.1 Verrucomicrobiota bacterium
TCTACGCCCGCGAAGAGCTGCGCCACGGGCAGTCGCGGAATCCGGATTTTACGACGCTGATCCGCTCGATCGACCGTCCTTGGGCCCATCCTGAAGGTTTCGCTCCGCTCGACGCCGCGCCGGTGACCTGGGTGGGGGATAACCGCCACACATGGAAGGCGGATGACCGTGGGCTGGAGGCCGCGCTGGGCGATATCCTGCGCGCCGCTCGTCTCGGTTACTGCGTGATCGGCAGCGACGTGGCCGGCTACCACGGCCGCAGCAACCCCGACGACATGGGGCCGGCGACGGCGGCGCTGGTGGCGGGTTGGGGAGGCGGGAAGCCCAATTCTTCACCAGGTGCGGTGGCGTCGAAGCCGGATGCGATCGCGCCCAACATCTACATCCGCTGGGCACAGTTTTCCGCGTTCTGCGGCTTGTTCCTCAACGGTGGTCACGGGGAACGTCGCCTCTGGCTGCGTTCCCCGGCGGAACTCGAGATCGTGCGGAAGTTTTCGTGGCTGCACACCGAGTTGGTCCCGTACCTGTATTCCCACGTGGTGGAGTGCCACCGCGGCGGCCGCCCGCTCATGCGACCCTTGGAAGACGGCGGGTTTCACTACCTCTTCGGCGACGACTTTTTGGTCGCGCCGATCCATTCGGATTCCGCACGGCGCGAGGTCTCCCTGCCGCCCGGCGGCTGGCGGTACCTGTTCGACTGCAATCAGCCTACGGTCGCGGGACCAGCAAGGATTACGCGGGAGTTCCCGCTGGACGAATATCCGGTGTACCTGCGCGCGGGAGCGGTGGTACCGCTCAACGTGTCACGCGATTACACGGGCCTCGGAGATCGGGCTTCGGCGGGTTTCCGCACGTGGCTGGTGAATCCCGAGGCAGACGGGCGTTTCACGCTCTGGCATCCGGAGACGCATCCGGATCCTCAGTCCTCGACCGTAACGATGCGCGCGGGCGACGTGCTGCGGATTAATTTCACAGGCCGCGCCGAGCATCACTTGCTTCGCGTGATCACTGGCCGGGCGCCGCGCCGGGTGGTATGCGACGGCCGGGACCTTGCTGAGGGCTCAGGATGGAACTTCGACGCGGCGAGGGGCGCGCTGGTTGTCCGCTCACCGGACGCGACTGCGGCGAAGTACGAGATCAGCTGGCGGTAGCGGAGCGGCGGAAAACAAAAAGGGCCGGCGCGCCCGAGGCGGCCGGCCCGGAGAATAAACGGGGACGCTTACTTCTGGACGCCGAACACCTCTACCTCGCAGTAGTGGTTCAATTCGTCCGAGGTATTGCCGTTGCTGTAGAGACGAACGTATCGGCCGGCGGTGTTCTTCGCGTCGACGACGCGGCCGTTGTTGGTCTCGACGTACGACTTGTCGGCGCCCTTGCCGAGCTTGGACGAGTTGTCGTCGTCGGTGTTGAAGATCGTGGTGACGCCCTTCTTGAACTCGGCGTCATCGGAGATCTGGATCACGACGTCGTGGTAGACGCGGGCTTGGGAGTGGAAGTGCCAGACCGCGACGGCGGCGATCTTCGCGGAGGAGCCGAGATCGACCTGAACCCATTGAGTGTTGGGCCCGAGCTCGACGTAAGCGCCGTCGATGCCGGTCTTGTCGCCGTCGGTGATGAACGACAGCTCGCCGATCACCGGGAGGGAGTCGCTGCTGGTGACCTTCTTGCCCTTCGAGAGCAGCTTAACATCGGGTGCCACCATGATGTCGGGGCGCTTGGTGTTGGCGGGCTCGAGGTTGGCCAGCGAAATGGGACGCGGCGTGCCGGCAAAGAGCGGCTTCGGAACCTCGACCTTGAGCGGCGCGTTGGCGGCGGAGGCCGTGGCCGCGAGCGCAAGGGCGGAGGCGATTACAGTGAGGATGCGATTTTGCATAGGAGAGTTCGGGATGAGGTTGGAGTCTGGGACACCGGAAACCCCGCCGGGTTGCGGCGGGGTTTGGAATCAGGCGATGAAATCCTCGGGTTTGAAGGCCAGGGCCTGACGGGCCGCGATGGCCTCGTTGACCTTGAGGACGGTGACGGCGGACGCGAAGGCCTCGTCGGCCGGGCAGTTGAGGGGCGTGCCCTTGCGGATCGCGTCGAAGAAGTTCTCGAGGTGCGGTTGGTGGATGGCCTTGTCGAGCGTGACAGGAATATCCCACGCGGACAGGGCAGCCGTCTCGCGGACGTCGACGGTGGCGCCTCGCGACGGACCTCCGAGCTTCTTCACGCCGGGCTTTTCCCACGGCTTGACGGGGGCGGGGGCACCCTCGCCGGAGTCAGGCTTGGAGATGAGGCCCTTGGCCACGAGGGGATCCCACTCCGGAGCGCGGGCCTCGCGGTAGATCTTCGTGTACTTGGGATTCTCGGACATCTTGAGCGCGCCCTCGTCGCCCATGAAGTACTCATGGTAGCCGCCGCCGGCGCTGGTGGTGGTGAGCACCTGGTACTGGGCGCGGATCACGCCCTCCTTGGTCTCGTACTCGAACACGATGAACGCGTTGTCGTACCACTCATGCGATTTGTAGTAGTCGACGCCGCCCGAGGCGATGCACAGGCGCGGGTTGGCGCCGAGCATCCAATTGTAGATGTCGATCTGGTGGGCGCCGAGGTCGGAGACCGGGCCACCAGCGTATTTCTTGAACCAGCGCCAGTTCCGGAACTCGTGCATGTTGGCGTAGCCGTACTTGTTGAGCTTCGCCTCCGGAATGGCCTGACCGTTGGGGAAACCGAAGTCCTCGGTGACGGCGCGGTTCCACTGGCCGGTGATGTTGGTGATGCGGCCGAGCAGTTTCTGGCCGCGAAGCAGTTTGTCGCGCGCGTGCTGGTAGCGCGGGTTACTGCGGCGTTGGTGGCCGACCTGCAGGAGCTTCTTCGCGTCCCGCGCCGCGCGCACCATGGAGCGGGCGCCCTCGACGGTGTTGGACATCAGCTTCTCGCAGTAGACGTGCTTGCCGAGCTTGAGCGCGTGGTTCGTGTGCTCGGCGTGCATGAAGTCCGGCGTGGCGATCAGCACCGCGTCGACGTCCTTCACCTTGTCGAGCATCTCCTTGTAGTCCTCGAACGGCTGGGCGGCGTGGTTGAATTTCTTCAACAGCCGCTCGGTGCGCGTGAGGTTGTACGGCCAGATGTCGCAGACCGCTTGGAAGCGGATGCCCGGGATGTTGAGGGCGGCGTTGGAAAGGATGCGGCCTTCCTCTCCGCAACCGATGAGGGCGACGTTTAGCGTGTCGGCACCCTTGGCAGCCCCGACCTCGGCGGCGCGGGAAACGTAGGGGGCGGCGGCGACAACGGCCCCGAGCTTGGCGCCGGTGCTGAGGAAGTCGCGGCGGGACAGGGCGGGAATTTCAGCCATGGTGGTGGATGGTTTTCGGCTCAGTTAGCTGTATCGCGCACGAGCGCAAATCGGTTGTTGCGAACGAGGGTCAGGGCCGTGGCGATCATCAGCACGTGCATGCCGAGCCACGCGGTGCCTTCGCCTTCCTGCACGGCCATCAGGCCGAAGGAGAGGCCGCAATAGACCAAGCCGGTGAAGAGAAGGGTGGCGCGGGTCTTGACGCCGAGCAGGAGGCAAGCGCCGAGCGTCACCAGCATGTAGCCGAGCGAGAACGCGAAGGTCTTCGTCATCCAGAGCGGCATGAACGACGCCCCGGTGATGCCCTGCGCCATGCGGGCCATGTTTTTGTAGTAGTTGGCGAACGAGTAGGAACCGCCACTTTCGAATTTCTCGAGGCCGGCGAGGAGGGTCCGTAGGCCGAGCCAGAGGCGGAGGATGAGAAACGCCCAGGCGTATTCCGGGCGTGAATTGGAGTGGGAGTTCGAGGCGTATTTGTCGCTCATGGGGAAATGGATTGAGGTTGGGTGGGAGACGCCGGTGGGGCCGGTCGGGTTGCGATTCAGGGTTGTGGCTTGATTGGGGCAGTTCGCGAAAGCGAAAGCACTTCAGGTTCTTAGGGAGTTTCAGCGCCGCCGGTCCAGCCTTACCTTAGGAATTTCATCGGCTGCACCTTCACTGAGAAAGCAGCTGTCGGAAGACAAAGGAGTCGGACCGCGGGGCCACGATCTGCAGCCCCGTGGTCAGACCGGAGGGCAAGCGGACCGGGACGCTCAGAACCGGTAGGCCGCCGAGGCTGGCCGGGGCCGTGATCCGGATCAGTCGGTTCCGCATCTCCAGCGTGCAACCGGCCTTGGTCGGCGCGGCGGCCGGGGTCGCGGGCATGATGAGGAAATCGTGCTGGCGGAAATAGACGGCCCAGACTTCGCGGACCCCCTGCACGGTCTTGCGCGCCGCGGCTGCCTGCTCGGCGTTAATCTCGCGATGTCGCTGCAGGCGTTGCCACACCAGCGGATCGTAGCGCGCTTGGTTCGCCTCCGCCCAGCCGCGGTGCACCTCCCAGGCCTCGAGCGCCACAATCGTGTGGTAGGCGGTGAGCGCGGGCTCGAAGCCGGCGAGTAATTCGCGGGAGAGTTCCGTCGGGGCGGTTCCGCAGGTTTTCGCCGCCTCGGCGGCGCAGGCTTCCGCCACCTCCGCGTCTACTCCCGGCAAAGGGAGGTAAACTCCCCGCGCGCTGCGGGCGGGAGCCGACTCCTCCGGCATCAACGCGTCCAACGACGTTCTCATATCGTCTGCTCCGCGGGTGAACCAACCCGCGGTGTCGAAAGTCGGCGCGAGCGCAAACGCATCGGCGATCCAGGGATGGCCCGGCGTCATCCGGAACCCGTGTAATCCGCAAAACGCCGCCGGCACGCGCACGGAGCCGCCGGTGTCGGAGGCGAGCGCAAAGGGGATGATGCCGGCCGCCACCGTCGCGGCCGAACCGCTGCTGGACCCGCCGGTGGTGCGGCCGGGATGTCCGGGAACCTCGCAGTCGCCGTGGTGGGGATTCTCGCCGGTGATGCCGTAGGCGAACTCATGCATGCGCGTCTTGCCGGCGAAAACCGCGCCGGCGGTGCGCAGCGCGCGGGCGAAGGCGCCATCGCTTTTCCCGGCCGGTCGCACCTCAGGGAGGAAAGTCGAGCCCGCGAATGTCGGCGTGCCGGCAAAATCAAACAGGTCCTTGGCGAGAAACGGCACCCCCGCGAGCGGACCGGCGCCGCGAGCCGCGTCGAAGTTGGCCGCCAGTTGCTCCAGCGGAATCAGTGATTCGATCGCTGCCCGGCGTTGCGCGGGGGAGAGCAGCGACGCGGCGCGTCGATGAACCTCGCGGGCTGCGGCCTCGGGGGAAAGGGACTTCCACTCGCGGAACGTCATGGCGCAAGGCTCGGCGCCGTCGGGACGCGAGGCAATGCCGCGGGCGCGTGTTGTTTCGCGTTGCACCGGGGGTGGGGTGGACGCATTCCCGCCGCCTCACCATGACACCCGAAGCCCGCCTCGTTGAACTCGGTCTTACCCTTCCCAATCCACCCGCCGCCGCGGGCAGCTACGTCCCCGTTGTGCGCACGGGCAACCTGCTTTACTGCGCGGGGACGATCGCGGTGTTGAACGGAGTGCAGACGCACATCGGTCAGGTTGGACGCGAGCAGACCGTTGAGACCGCGCGTCAGGCAGCCGAGGTCTGCGTGTTAAACACCCTCGCCAATATCCGCGCCGCGGTTGGCTCGCTCGACCAGGTCACGCGCATCGTTTTCGTGAGCGGCTACGTCAACGCCGTCGACGGCTTCACGGAGAGCCCTGCGGTCCTGAACGGCGCGAGCGACCTGTTGGTGAAGATCTTCGGTGAAGCCGGACGGCACGCCCGCGCCGCGGTCGCCGTGAATGGACTTCCCCGCGGCACCACCGTCGAGGTGCAAGTGGTCGCCGAGGTGCGGTGAGGGTCCGACTTCCGCGCGGATCAAAGATCACTCCGACGCGAACGTCCTGATAAAAGGTCTGTTTTTGCGACGCGGCCC
>JBEGJD010000075.1:0-5217 GCA_041184765.1 Verrucomicrobiota bacterium
CGCCTGCGGCGCGACGCGGTCTCGCAACTTGACGCCCTGCGCACCCGTCCGCGCCGCTGGACCACCAAGGCCGAGGCGAACTTAAGGGCAGACCGCTTCCGAGCCGCGTCCTCGGCGAAGCCCGCGACGCCGGAATTGATCGCGGTGATCCGCCTGCCGGAGCAGCTCGACGCCGCGTGGGCGGCCGGGGTGCGGACGATCTACTGCGAATTCGAAAACCCAAAACGTTACCGCGACGCCGTCGTGCGCTTCCGCGAACTGCGCTCCGCCGCATCCGATGGCGGTGGAGCGTCGATCTGGGTCGCGCCTCCCCGCATCTTCAAACCCGGCGAAGAATGGATCCTGCGGCAGGTACGCTCGTGCGAGGCCGACGGCTATCTCGTGCGCAACCCGGACCATTTGCAGTTCTTCGCGGAGGACCGGCGACGCGGCGACTTCTCCCTCAACGTCGCCAACCCCTGGACCGCACAGCACTTCATCGGGCGGCACGGGTTGGAAAGTGTCACGGCGAGCTACGATCTGAACATCACGCAACTGGAGGCACTGCTGACAGCCGCGACACCTGGCTGGTTCGACATCACGATCCACCAGCACATGCCCATGTTTCACATGGAGCACTGCGTGTTCTGCGCGTTCCTATCCTCCGGCCGCGACTACCGCGACTGCGGCCGGCCGTGCGACAACCACCGCGTCGCGCTGCGCGACCGCGTGGGGGCGGAGCTTCCGCTCCGCGCTGACGCCGGTTGCCGGAACACCGTGTACAACAACCGCGCGCAAACGGGAGCCGAGTACGTCGCGCGACTGCGCGAGCTCGGCGCCGCCCGCTTCCGCGTGGAGTTCATCAACGAGTCCGCCGAGGAAACACGCACCACGCTCGAACGTTACGCGCAGCTCCTGCGCGGCGAGGTCACGGGCGCCGAGCTGTGGCGTGAGCTGCGGTTGATCAACCAGTTGGGCGTCACCCGCGGCCAGATGGAGTCCCCGGCGCGGGTGCTCCCCCGGAAAGCCTGATACCACGCCATCGCATTCAGCCGCGCCCTCTGGAAAATCCGCGGCTCAAATCCGCTGCCTGCGTAATGGCCTTCCTCCTCCGCCGGGCCTAGGACGGACACGTCGGCTCCAGCGGTTTCAGCATGGTCCGCGGCGGGGCTGCCCGCCATAGCCTCGGCGTAGGTGGGCGGCCGCGGCTACACGGCATGCCTTTCGTCCGGAAATACCCACGCACGTTCTTACCGAAACGCGTGCGATGTAGCCGCGGGCGTTTACCCGCCGTAGGCCCAGCGAAGGCAGGCCCCCTCGGATCGTCGGAAACACCTTCCGCCCGTGCTAAACTCTCTCTCACTTTCACTCGCCCCTCCCAGCGAGGCGTAGCCTGAACGATACTCCCGTTGCGGCTGAGCCGCGCTGTGCCCTCTGCGTCCCAACTCAACTCCCCTTTGGTTGCGACTGAGCCGCGCCGGGCTAATCGGCTCCCCGATTCGCGGATCGGCGTTTTCCTTGTCTAATTACGATCCGCTTCACCCAATCTCTCCGCCGTCGCCATGCCCGCCGAGACCAAAAGCCCCGCCCCCCTCTCCGCGGTCGCACCCAAGCTCAACGACCTCGAGATCAAGGACGCCCAGCTGATCTTCACGTCACTCTGGCGCGACCTCGAGGCGGAGGTCGGCCAGGAAAACCTGCGGTTCCCCAAGGAGATCATCCTGCTCGGCGGAGCGCCCGGCGCCGGCAAAGGCACCAACACCGATTTCATCGCCAAGGCGCGCGGGCTTACCTGCCCGCCGATTGTCATGAGCGCGCTCCTCGACTCGCCGGAGGCGCGCAAGCTGAAGAACGCCGGCAATATGGTAGGCGACCGCGAGGCGGTCGGCCTGCTCCTGCGCGAACTGCTGAAGACGGACTACCGCGACGGCGTCATCATTGACGGCTTCCCCCGCACCAAGGTGCAGGTCGAGTGCCTCAAGCTGCTCGTCGATCGCATGCAGGCGCTCCGCAAGGAGTTCTACCAGACGCCGCTCAGCATCCATTTCCGCCAGCCCACGATCCACATCATGGTGCTGTTTGTGGACGAAAAGGAGTCGGTCGCCCGCCAGCTCAAGCGCGGCCGCGAGACGCGCGCCCACAACGAGGAGGTCGCAAGAACGGGCATCGGGGAGCCGATGGAGGACCGCCCCACCGACCACGACGAGGTCCTCGCGTCCCGCCGCTACCGGGTTTTCAAGGAGCAGACGTGGGAGGCGCTGCAGTCCCTGAAGGAGATTTTCCACTACCACTTCATCAACGCCCAAGGGCCGGTGAACGAAGTGGAGCGCAACATCCTCCACGAGCTCGAGTACCAGAGCACGTTGGAACTCGACCCCCGGACGGTGGACCGCCTGCGCGGAGTTCCGGTCGCCAGCGAGATCATTGTCCATGCCCGGCAGGACCTGGTGAAACGCCTCGACGGGTATGCGTTGGAGCACCCGGAGCATTTCGCGCGGGTCGTCGGTTTCATCGAGAAGAAGATCGTGCCGATCGTCCTGCGGCATGCGATCTCCGGCGTGGCGCACATCAACGCCGAGGACCCGGTGCTGGAAGATCCGCTCGCGCTGGCGATGTTGATCGATGTCTTCTCCGAGCGCGGCTACCACGCGGTCGTCGACATCCACAAAATCGAGATCCCTGAGCACGTCGACCTCGCCACCGGCCAGATCCGCTGCCGCACGAAGAAGGTGTTCCGGATCCAAATCCGCTTCCAGGGTTCCGAAATCCGCCGCGGCTGACGCGCGCCGCCCACGCTGTTACTCGTAGCGGAGCGATTCTATCGGATCCAGCCGCGCGGCCTTGAGCGCGGGATAGAGACCGGCGGTGACGCCGATGATGGTGCAGGTCAGCAGGCCGATCGCGGCCCAGTCCCAAGGAAACACCACAGCGGCGTTGAGCCAGACCGCGAGGGCGTTGCCCGTGACGACCCCGAGCAGGATGCCCACCATTCCTCCCGACAGGGACAGCACCACGGCCTCGATGAGGAACTGCATGAGGATGCTGCGGGACCGGGCGCCGATGGATTTGCGGATACCGATCTCCTTGGTGCGCTCCGTGACGCTCACGAGCATGATGTTCATGATCCCGACGCTCGCGGCGAGCAGCGCGATGGCCGAGATGACCAGGGCGCCGGCACGGACGATGTCGGCCACCTGGGCGAAGACGGCGATCAGCGAATCGTTCGAGTAGAGCTCGAAGTCGTTGTCATCCTCGGCCTGGAGACTGCGCACCATGCGCATCGCGGTGATGGCGCGGTCCACGGTCTCGTTGTAAACCTCCTGCGAGGGGGCCTGTGTGGCGATGGTGATGGAGAAGCGCGCGGCGCCGTGATCGGAGAGGAACCGGGTAATAGGTGTCATCACGATGTCGTCCTGGCTTTGACCAAAGTTACTACCCTTGGCCGCGAATGTGCCGACGACGGTGTAGGTGCGTGAACCCACCTTGATCATTTTCCCGAGCGGCGACTCGGACGGGAAAAGCCGCTTGAGCACATCCTGACCGATAATCGCGAAAGGCCGACCGAGATCGACGTCCTCAGGGGTGAAGTTGCGCCCGGCCTCGATGGAATACTGGTTGGCGGCGAGGAAGTGTTCGTTGGTGCCGCCAAAGTTGACGCCCGGCTCGGTCTTGCGGTTGGCGTAGGTTACCTGGACAGGACCGTCGCGGTTGAAGACTTTGAGGCACACGACGTCGCTCCACCCCTCCATGAGCTGCCGGTAGCGCTGGGCCTGCTCGAGGGTGATGTTGCGCCGCTGTTCGACCCGACGGCGGTTTTCCCCGCTCAGCTGGATGCCATTGGGGTACTTGCCGATCTGAAACATGTTCACCCCGAGGAAGCTCAACCCCGTCTCGATGGAGCCCCGCATGGCGGAAACCGTCGTCATCACGCCGATCACCGAGAACACACCGATGGTGATACCCGACATCGTGAGGAAGGAGCGGAGCTTGTTCACGCCCAACGAGCGGAATGCCATCCGGAGAATCTCGGAGAGGAGCATGGGTGGGCGGGTTTACTCGTAGCGCAGGGCCTCGACCGGATCGAGACGCGAGGCCCCGAGGGCGGGGGCGAAGCCCGAGATGACTCCGGTCAGGATCGAGACCGCCATGCTCACGATCATCAGGCTGCCGGAGAACTCGACGGGCAGTTCCGGCAGGGCGCCGCTGATGCCGAGGCAGGTGACATACGTGATGGCGAGTCCCACGGCGCCGCCGATCAGGCAGATCGAGACGGCCTCGATGAGGAATTGAAGCAGGATGGTGCGGCGGCGGGCCCCGAGCGCCTTGCGTGTGCCGATCTCCTTCGTGCGCTCCTTCACGCTCACGAAGGTGATGTTCATGATCCCGATCGCGCCGACGAAGAGCGAGAGGCCGGTGATGAAGAGACCCGCCACGGCGATGCCGGTTTTAACCGGATCGAGCTGCTCCTTGAATGCCTGCTGCTGATTGATCGAGAAACTGTCGCGCTCCGCCGGCAACTGTCCGCGCACGCGGCGCATCGCGCCCGTCAGCTCCTCCTCCGCCTGCGTCAGCTTGGTCTTGTCCTTAACCTTCACCCGCAGCTGCAGGTCCATGCGATTGCCCCACAGCTTCCGCATGGCGTTCAGCGGAACGATGATCTGGTTGTCGAAGCTGAAGAGCCCGAGGAACTCACCCTGCTTCGCCAGCACTCCGACCACCGAGAAATGCTGGCCGCGGATGTCGACCGTCTGCCCGAGCGCGGGACGGCCGGGAAACAGGTTCTCCGCGACCGCGGAGCCCAGCACGCACACGGGTCGTCCGGCATTGGCCTCGAACTCGGTGAACAGCCGGCCATCGGCGACATCGGCCGTGACGATGCGCGAGTAATCGGCGTTGGTCCCGAAAAGCATGACGCCGCCGAGCTTCACGTCGCCGGCCTTGACGTTGGTACCCCGCGCGCCGACGGGAACGGCGACCTCGAGCAGGGAGCCGGGCGTGGCCTCGAAGACGCGGTTAAGCCGCTCGGCCTGCTCCACCTGGATGGCGGGCCGGTTCACGTAATTCCACCAGTCCGGCACCCGGCGCCACGGCCAACGCTGCACGTAGAGAACGTCGTCGCCCAGCAGCGCGAGGCTGCGGTTGAAGCCGATGTCGATGCCGTTGATCGCCGTGCCCATGAGGGTGACGGCGACAATGCCGATGATGACGCCCAGCGCGGTCAGCACCGAGCGCATCGCG
>JBEGJD010000076.1:0-5498 GCA_041184765.1 Verrucomicrobiota bacterium
CTTCATGGCCCTCCCGACCCTGCCCTCGTTCCTGGCGACGCGCTCGCTCGGCACGGATGAAATCGGCGCCAAGCCCACCGAGGCGCTCCTCCGGATCTACGGCTGGATGCAGCTATCCCGCACCGCCGACAACCGTATCCTGGAGCTTTTCCGCCAAGGACTGATCAAGGGTACCGTGACGGGCGGCCAAGGCAACGAGTGCGTCTGCGTGCCGCTCGCGCTGTTGGCCGACAAGTCGGTCGACGTCATCTCCTTCACGCATCGCGACCTCGGCGGCCACCTCGTCTGGAGCGGGCATCTTTGCGACCACCTCAACCAGTATTTTGCCAACGCCGGCAGCCCCACCAAGGCACGGGAAGGCAACATCCATCACGGCGATCCCGCGAACCGCTCGCTGCCGATGATCAGCCACCTCGGGGCGATGGTTTCCAACGTCGCGGGTGCAACCGACTCGCAGCGTCGGCTCGGGCGCCCGGCGGTCGGCCTGGCGTTTTTTGGCGACGGCGGCTCGAGCACGGGCGACATCCACGAGACCCTCAACCTCGCCTCGCTGCTTTCGCTCCCGGTCCTGTTCGTCATCCAGAACAACCGGTACGCTTACTCCACACCGCTCGCCGAACAATTCTCGGCTGGCACCGAATTGTGGCGGCGGGCGGCCGGATACGGAATCGAGGGCTTCGCGCTCGACGCCACCGGCGACGTGCTCGAGACGACGCGGGCTTTCGGTGAGGCGATCTCTCGCGTGCGGGCCACCTCACGTCCGATGCTGATCGAGGCACACACGCTTCGTCTCCGTGGCCACGCCGCGTACGACACCTGCGATTACCTCGCACCTGGAGAAAACGACGGCTTCGCCGCCCGTGACCCCTTGCCGAAGGCGCGCGCGCGCCTTGTGACCTTGCTCGGTGCCACGCGCGTCGACGCCGCCGACGCCGAGATCGCGGGCTTCCTGGAAGCCTGCGTGAAGACTTCCCTCGGCGTTCCGCGGCCCGAGGCCACCGGCATGGAGAAAGACCTCTACGCTCCCGAGGCGGCCCCCATCGCTTGGCGCGCGGAGCCGTCGAAACCAGAGCCTCTCAATCTGGCGCAAGCGCTCAACCTCGGCCTACGTAAAATTCTCACGGAACGTGCGGAGTCGCTGGTCCTCGGGCAGGACATCGGCACCTACGGCGGGGCATTCAAGGTCACCGACGGTCTCCTGCGCGAGTTCGGGCGCCCTCGCGTGATGAACACCCCGCTGGCCGAGAGCGCGTGCACGGGCTACGCGATCGGGCTGGCGCTAAACGGACACCGTCCCATCGAGGAATTCCAGTTCGCCGACTTCGCGACCGAGGCGACCACGCAGATCACGCTCAACGCGGCGACGATGCATTTCCGCTCCGGCGCCGCCTGCCCGCTCGTGTTGCGCCTGCCATGCGGCGGAGGCCTCACCTTCGGCTCCTTCCATTCACAGGAACTCGAGGCGTTCTTCCTCTCCATGCCCGGGCTGAAAGGCATCTACCCCTCAACGCCACAGGACGCCTTCAACGCGCTCCTCGCCGCCTACGAGGACCCCAACCCCGTCCTCATCTTCGAGCACAAGGGGCTTTACCGCCGCGGCAAAACGCCGGTGGTGTGGGATCCCGCGTACCGCTCCGTCTGGCAGCCGCGCCACGTGCGCCCCGGCGACCACACCACGCTGGTCACCTACGGAGAAATGACCCTCGTCGCCGAAGAGGCCGCGAAATACTTCGAGGGGGAGTACGACGTGAAATTCGACGTCTGGGATCTGCGCGCCTTGGCGCCGCTGCGCCTCGACGAGATCCGGGCTTCGCTCGCCAGCACTGGCCGACTGATCGTGCTGCACGAAGGACGCCGCACTCACGGCTTTGGCGCCGAGCTTGTCGCCCGACTCACGGAGGAACACTTCGGTGCGCTCAAGGCCCCGCCGCTGCGGATCGCCGCGCTGGATCTACCGGTGCCGTTCGCTCCGGAGCTGGAACGCTCCTACCGCCCCACCGTTGAATCGGTCATCGAACGCGTCGCGGCCTGGCTGGGCTGAGACCATGCCGTCCACCGCCCGCCCCCGCCGCTCATCCGCTCCGAACGCGGCCCGCTGGGCCCGCGTGCGGCTCTTCGCGATGGACGTGGACGGCGTGCTGACCGACGGCACCGTGCACATTTCCTCCGACGGCTCGGAGTCGAAGGCCTTTTCCATACTGGACGGACACGGCCTACGCCGCCTCGCCCGGGCCGGCATCGCCGTAGCCTGGATCAGCGGCCGCACCTCCGGTGCGACGAGCGCGCGGGCGAAGGAACTCGCGATCCCGCACGTGATCCAAGGTCCCGTGGAAAAACTCATTTCGCTGCAGGCGCTGGCCGGCAGGCTTGGGCTGGGCGCCGCGGAATGCGCGTACATGGGAGACGACGAGATCGATGTCGCGGCGATGCGCTGGGCAGGTATCGCGATCGCCCCTCCCGGCGCGATGCCCGTCGCGCTCGATGTCGCCCATCTTATCACGCAGCGCGCGGGCGGACATGGTGCGGTCCGCGAAGTGTGTGAGCTTCTCCTCGCGGCGCGGGACGCAAAGCGAGGCACGGCATGAAACGCTCCCATCTTGCCGCCGGTCTCGTCGGCCTGGCCGCAGCCTTGGCCGTGGCATCCGAGCCCGCCGCGTCTGCTCCGCGGCCCCAGCCGGCGGCGGCTCCCGCGCACAATTGGGTGCTACCCGTGTTTTCCGACCGCGAAGGACACCGGCTGATGACGCTGCGGGGCGCTGAAGTGCGGCCCGCTGGGGAAAAGATCACCATCCGCGAATTGATGGTCACCGTCTTCACCGGCGACGCCGCGGCGAAGGTCGATAGCGTGCTGATGACGCCGCTCGCGGAATTCCAGCCGGGCAAGAATATCGTCTCCGGAAATCAGTCCGTGCGTTTTCTGCAGGATGACGTGGAGGTCACCGGCGCCCGCTGGACTTTCGATCACGGGGCCAAAAAGGTTTCCATCGGCGAGAACGTCCGCGTTACGTTCCGCGCCAAGTTGAACGACATCCTGCGATGATCCTGCGCCGCGCCCTCGCCCTCCTCCTGCTCGGCGCCGCGCCGGCTACGCTGATACTGGCCGCCGAGACAACCGCTACCCGCCCCGCCCAGGCTCCGGCGCCGGTCGAAACCGTGGTGCAGAGCGACCAATTTGAGATGGTGAGCTCAGCAAAGGAGACAACCTTCACCTATCGCGGGAACGTGCGGGTGACGGCGACCAACATGACGCTCACGTGCGACAATCTCGTGATCATCGCACGCCGCTCCGGCGACCCCGCGCTGCTGGTAGGCAAGCAGGAGCGCCTGAAATCTCTCTTGGCCACCGGCCGCGTGCGGATTGTGCAGGACGACCGCGAGGCCACCGCCGGCCGCGCCGAAGTGCTGCCCGACGACGACAAGGTTATTCTCACTGAAAACCCGGTGGTGCGCAGCACGAAGGATGGCTGGGAGCAGCGCGGCGACCGGATGGAGCTCCACCGCGGGGAACGCCGGGCCGTGATCCCGAGCAATCCGCGCACGGTGCTGCCCGCGCTCAAGGACCTCGGTTACGACAAACTGCCCGCGCGCAAGGGTCCGGCCCCGGCGAACGCGCCGCCGGCCGCAAGCCCGTCGACGCCCAAGCCATGAGCGACCAACCGGCCGCCACTCTCGAGACCGAGGCGCTCGTCAAGACCTACGGCGACCGCACGGTGGTCAACGGCGTTACCCTGAGCTTCCGCTCAGGCGAGGTCGTTGGACTACTCGGACCCAACGGCGCCGGCAAGACCACCACGTTCTACATGGTCGTGGGCCTCGTCCCCGCCACCGGCGGACGCGTGCGGCTCGACGGCGCCGATCTCACGCGTCTGCGCATGCATGAACGCGCCCGCCACGGCATCGGCTACCTCCCGCAGGAGGCCTCGGTCTTCCGCAAGCTCACCGTCGCCGAAAACATCCTCGCCGTTCTCGAGGCCACCGGCGTCCCGGCCAAGGAGCGCCCCGGCCGCGTCGAGACCCACCTTGCCGAGCTGCACCTCACCCACGTCGCCGGCCAGAAGGCCTATACCCTTTCCGGCGGCGAACGTCGCCGCCTGGAGATTGCCCGCGCCCTGGTCACGCGGCCGAAGTTCCTGCTGATGGACGAGCCATTCGCGGCCATCGACCCGATCTCCGTGGCCGAGGTGCAGCGGATCATTCTTCAACTAAAGGCCCGCGGCATCGGCGTCGTGGTGACCGATCACAACGTCCGCGAGACGCTGCGCATTGTCGACCGCGCGTACCTCATCCACGAGGGCAAGGTCCTCACCGAGGGTCCGGGCGAGTTTCTCATCCGCGACGAGCAGGCACGACGCTTTTACCTCGGCGACAGCTTCAAACTCTAGGCCCCATGCCCACCCAGAAGGCCGTCCACGGCATCACCGTCGCGCACTTTCTCGAAAGCCACCGCGAGAAGCTCCGCATGGACCTCGTCGTCGGCGAGGCCGGCCTCGGCCGCTTCATCCAGGAGGGGACGATCAACCGGCCCGCCCTCGCGCTCACCGGGTTCTTCAAGTACTTCGCGAACAAGCGCATCCAGGTGATCGGCGCCGCGGAGATGACCTACCTCAAGACGTTGGAGACCCGCCGGCAGAAGGCGATTCTTCAGCGGATGACGCAGCGGAACATCCCCTGCCTGGTACTCACGCGCAATTACCAGCCGACACCGCCGATGCTCGAGGTCGCCGGCGAGATGAACCTGCCACTCATCCGCACGCCGATAATCACCAAGAACTGGATCAACCTCGCGACGCTCGCGATCGACAACGAGTTCGCGCCGCAGGGCACCGAGCACGCCACGACCCTCGACATCAAGGGCGTCGGCGTGATGCTCCGCGGCGATTCCGGTATCGGAAAAAGCGAGTGCGCCCTGGCCCTCATCGAGCGCGGCCACTCACTCGTCGCCGACGATCTCACCGTCATCCGCCTGCTCGATGAGCGCGAGCTCATGGCCTCCAGCCGGCCGCTCAACCGCGGCTACATGGAGTGTCGCGGCATCGGCATCATCAACGTCGCCGAGATGTTCGGCGTGAAATGCGTCCGCCGCGAGAAGCGCATCGACATGGTCATCACGCTACGGGAGTGGACCCCCGAGGTGGTCGAGGAACGCACCGGTCTCGAGGAAAACTTTTACGATATCCTCGGGATGCGAGTACCCCACATCGAGCTGTACGTCCGGCCCGGCCGCGACATCGCGCGCCTCGTGGAGGTCGCCGCCCTCACCCACGCACTGAAACTCATGGGGCATGATCCGGCGCGCGACTTCAACGACCGGCTGATCGCCCACATGAGTGCGCAAGGCCAGGAACCCGCGCCCACGCGCATCAAGCCGCTCGCACGGGAATAAGTCCCCGCGAATTCCGGCCAGAGTTCGCCGGAGAATCCGACGTTGCCGCGCCGCTGCACCGCGCGGCAGCCTCCCGCCTGCCGCGCCCCACCCTGCACCTTTCCCGTCATGACCC
>JBEGJD010000077.1:0-2593 GCA_041184765.1 Verrucomicrobiota bacterium
CGCAGCAGCTCCGGCGACTCCCGCCGGTAGGCCGCCACCTTCGCCAGTGGCACGTCCCACGTCGTGTGCAGCTGGCCCGCGCGGAAGGCCAGCTCCTGCGCCTGCGTGGACTCCGCGGGAAGGAATCGTATGCCCGGCAGCCGCACGCGGGCGGCGTCCCAGTAATTCGGGTTGCGCTCCACCTCCAGGTGCCGGTGGTCGCGCCATTCCACCAGGCGGAACGGGCCGTTGCCCACGAAGGGTCGCGCGTTGGTCCAACGTCCGGTGCGGTCGTCGGCGCGAGCCCCGTCGCGTTCCACCGAGGGCGCGTGGACGGGGAAGCAGACGTTGGCGCGCAGCACGGTGGGGAAGTAAGCGGCGGGCTGCGCGAGCGTGATGACCAGCGTGTGGTCGTCCGGCGCAGCGAAGCCGGTCTCGGCGAAGTCGGTGACGCGCCCCTTGGCGAAGGCCTCCGCGTTGCGGACCGGGTAAAGCGCGTCGCGGTACTCCGAGGCGAACTTGGGCGAAAGCGCGCGGCGGAAGCTGAACAGGAAGTCCCGCGACGTGAGCGGATCGCCATTCGACCATTTTCCGTCGCGGCGCAGATGAAAGGTGTAGGTGAGCCCGTCGGCCGAGATTTCCCAGCGCTCCGCCGCACCAGGTCGCGGGGTCAGCGTCTGCTCGTCCAGGGTGAGCAGACCCTCGAAGAGCGTGCAGAGGACGTTATGATCGACGCTGCCGCCCGCGAGGTGGGGATCGAGGGACTGGATTTCGGCGCCGTTGCCGACGAGGAGCACGCCCGCGCGACCACCGGCGTTTGCCGCCGGATCTGAACGTCCGCAGCCGGCCGCGAGCAGAAGCACTCCGGCCGCGAGGAGCGTGCTGGCGAATAAGGATGTCTTTCCGTGGAAGCTCGCGGGCGGCATTGGTTCAGGCGGCAACGAGGGTGACAGCCGAGATCATGAGCGCGGCCCCGGCCAGCCGCCAGGCCAGGAGCCGGCCCTCGACCCGCTCACGGCCGCCGAGCCACCGGCTCGCGAGCCAGACGAGCACGATGCTCCAGAGTCCGCGCGAGCTGTAGGCGACGTTGCTCACCGCGACCTGGCCCCAACGGGCGATGGTGGAGACGAAGATCACGGATTGCAGGCCGATGAGCAGCGCGCCGCCGAGGAGCCAGGGCCAGGCCGGCCGGTTGATCGCCGAAAGCGGTGCGCGGAAACGTGGTACCAGCGCGAACGACAGCAGCGCCGCGCACCCGAGAGTGAGAGGCAGGAAGCGGCCGGTGCCCCAGCGTGGAGACCACAATTGCACAAGCACGTCGAAGACCGCGAAGACGGTCGCCGCGGCTGCGGCCGTGAGCACGGTGCGGCCGATGTCGTGCGGAACGCCCGCCGCGGGCCGGCGGTTGAGTAGTGCGATGCCTAGTGTCGCGAGTCCGGCGGCCGCCCAGATGCGCGGCGGCAAGCGTTCGCCGCCGATCGCGGTGACGAGCACGGCGACCAGCAGGATCTTGATCCCAAGTACGGGGGTGGCGACCGAGACGTCGCCGCGCTCAAACGCGATAAAAGTGAGCCACTGTCCCGCGACGAAACACGCCCCTGTGACCATGGGCTGCCACCAAAGGCCGGCGTGGATCTCGCCGCCGAGCGCGAGCAGCGGCAGAAACAGCAGCGCGCAGAGGAGGTTGGCGACGAAGGCCGTGCGCCAGACGCCGACGCCGAGTTCCGCGGAGCGTTTGATGACCAACGCGCCCGCCGCGTACAGAAACGCCGCGAGCAGGCTCAGCTGGACGGGCGGCGATTGCAGCAGGTCAGGCATGGGCCCCGGAACCTAGCCGCACCTGCGGCGCCGACCAGCCCCAATGAGGTGAAGGACCATGACCGGTACCGATCCGCTGCAGCCGAACGCCTATTTCGGCCGGGGTGAATGAGGAAAGCCGGCCCGCGGGAAACACAGCGTAAGACCTTTGGTTGGCACCGCGGAGTGAAAGCCGTCCGTTGTCGCCGCCGCCGCTCGCCGCGGACCATGCGGACCTTATGGCGGCTAAAGACGGTTCTGAAGGTAGTGAATGGGAACCGCGGCTTTCACCGATCGCTGAGATCAACACGACGGGGGCGTGACCGGTAGGAATCGTCGCGGGAAAAATGGTTTTGAACGATTGTACGAAGGACGTGCCTGCCTCGATTCCCTTCCGCGGTTCTCGCCTCCGACCTCCGTTTTCCCCTTATCCTCCGGTCCTACCGCGCTCCCACTATGACCACCTCCGATCCGCTCGCGGAATCCCCGGCCTGCCTCCCGCTTCCCTCTAGCCGCCGTTCCTTCCTGCGGGCTGCGGCGGCCGCCGGAGCGACGCTCGCCTCCGGCGGGGCACCGTGGGTTCGGGCGCAGTCGGCGGACGCGGTGCTCGGCCAGGGCAAATTCCGCTACCGCCTCGTGCCCGGCTGGGGGCAGCTGGGGCCTTCCACCCCCGTCAAAGATTGCCACGGCATCGTGCGTGACCGCGAGGGGCACCTCATTCTCCTCACGAACCACACTTCGAACAACGTCATCGTCTTCGACCGCACCGGCCGTCTCGTGCACAAATGGGGCACGCGCTTTCCCGGCGCGCATGGGT
>JBEGJD010000078.1:0-4138 GCA_041184765.1 Verrucomicrobiota bacterium
GGGTGACAAGGACGCCGCCAGCAACCCCAAGGCGCGCGCCGACGAAGCCGCCGCGCGGAATCTCGAACGGCTGCGCGATCAGCTGGGGGTCGAGGATGACGCCGAATGGGCCGTGGTCCTCGAACGCATCAACCGTGTGAACGAAGCCCGCTCCGGCCTCTGGAAAGGCAGCACAGGCGGAAAACCGACTCCCATCGCCACCAAGAAAGGCGAACGTTCCAGCCGCTCCGCCAACCCGGAGCAGGATTCGCTCCGCTACGCCGTCCGCGATAATTTGCCCGACGCCGAGGTAAAGGCCCGTCTGGCCAGAGCCCGCCATGTCCACGAGCAGGCCGAGGCCCGTCTCCAGCAGGCGCAGTCGGACCTCCGCACGGTTCTCACGATACGGCAGGAAGCTATCGCCGTGCTCGCCGGGCTGCTGCCGCCCTGAGGGCGACATGGCGGATAGACGGGCGGCATAATCCGAGGCGGGCGGCCTCGGCTACAACGGCGCTCCCTAATCCGTGTCGATTCGTGTCAACCCGCGGGTGAGACCCCGCGGAGCTATCCGGGAACGGAGGTTTCAGCGGAGGAGCGCCTTGTGTTCAGCGTCGCAGCGGGTTTGGTGCCGTCCTTGCCTAGCCGTGCCACTCGCCGCCTCACTTTTTGATTACGACCTGCCTCCCGAGCGAGTGGCGCAGACGCCCGCCGCGCTACGCGACGCCTCCCGCCTGCTGGTGGTCAACCGGGGCTCGAAGCGGCTGGAACACCGCGCTTTCTCCGATCTGCCGGAATACCTCGCGCCCAGTGACATTCTTTTCCGCAACAACGCGGCCGTGCTGCCCGCGAGGTTGTCCGCCCGCCGGCCCACGGGCGGCGCGGTCGAATGTTTCCTGCTGCGACCCGAGGGCGATGACTTCACGTGGCGCTGCCTGGTGAAACCCGGCCGCAAGCTTCCGCCCGGTGCGACGTTCGAGCATTCCTCCGGCGAACTGAGGGGCGAAATAGTCACGCGCGGAGACGATGGCTCCGCAGCAGTGCGGTTCACGACCAAGGACGGCGAGCCGGTCACATCCGCGGCCAACCGGCTAGGTGATGTGCCACTGCCGCCGTACATCTCACGTGAGGATGGCGCGGGGCGCACCGATACCCGCGACCTCGACCGCGAGCGCTACCAGACGGTTTACGCCGCGCGGGAAAAGCAGGTCGCGGTCGCCGCGCCTACCGCGGGACTTCACTTCACCCCGGAGTTGTTGCGTCAGCTGGAAACCGCGGGTGTCCGCGCGGCGGACCTCACGCTGCACGTCGGTCTCGGAACCTTCCGACCCATCACCGCGGAAAATGTGGAGGCCCATGACATTCACCGCGAGGCGTACGAGATCCCGGCCGCCACCCGGCGCCTTATCCACAACCCCGCGGGTGGGCGGCGGATCGCGATCGGCACCACCTCGGTACGCACCCTGGAGGACTACCTTTCCCGCGGGCCCGCGGCCGCTGACGCTCCGTTTGCCGCCGAGGCCTCGATCTTCATCCACCCGCCGCGACGATTCGCGGGCGTCGACGCGCTGATCACGAATTTCCACCAGCCACGCTCAACGCTGCTCTGCCTCGTCTCGGCCTTCCTCGCACCAGGCGCGACCGACGGCATCGCGTGGTTGCACGAGATCTACCGCGAGGCCATCGCGCGGGAGTACCGTTTCCTCAGCTATGGCGACGCGATGCTGATTCTGTAGGCGAACCACCGACCGCGCTTTCCTTTTCCACCAGGCCACCCACCTTGGCTACGTGACCAACGAGGAACTGCAGAATCTGGTGGAGGAGGCCACGGCCGACTTCGCGACCGACGACGCGCAGGCCGCGCTGGCGAAACTGGCCCGCGCCACGGCGGCAGCGCCGGATTCGTTCGAGGCGTGGCACGCACTTGCCGAGGTGAACCTTTCCCTGCGCCGGCTCGATGACGCGCTGGCGTCAGCGGAAAAGGCGCACGCCCTGCGTCCGAACGACCTCATCAACACCACCCTGTCCCGCATCTGGGTGGAGCGCGGGGACAAGGCGCGGGCCGAGCATTTCGGCGCCCAGGCGAAGATCGGCGGCTGGCGGGAGCAATTGAAGAACCCGGGCAGTTGAAGGGGCGGTTCGCGCCCGTTGACACCCCGGAAAGGCCGTCCGTAGCGTCCCGCCATGGAGACCTCCGCCTACGTGCTGGAATTCGAGAAGCCGCTGCGCGACCTGTCCCGCCAGCTGAACGAGCTGCGGCAGCGTTCCATCGAGACCAACGTCGACCTCTCGGCCGAGGTCCGCGCGATGGAGGTGAAGATCGAGGCGACGCGGAAGGAAATCTACTCTTCCCTCAGCCCCTGGCAGAAGGTCCAGATCGCGCGCCATCCGCGCCGGCCCTACGCCCTCGATTACATCAACGCGATCTGCGAGGGCTTCCAGGAGTTCCACGGCGACCGTCAATTCAAGGACGACCGCGCGATCATCGGCGGCACGGCATTCCTCGAAGGCGAAGCGGTGATGATCGTGGCGCAACAGAAGGGCCGTGATCCGAAGGAGCGCATCGCGCGCAACTTCGGCATGCCCCAGCCGGAAGGTTACCGGAAGGCGCTGCGGCTCATGCGGCTCGCGGAGAAGTTCCGCCTGCCCGTCCTCTCCTTCATCGATACCCCGGGCGCGTTCCCGGGCATCGAATCCGAGGCCCGCCACGTTTCCGAGGCGATCGCCGTCAACCTGCGCGAGATGGCCATGCTCCGCACCCCAACGATCTCGGTCGTCGTCGGCGAGGGCGGTTCCGGCGGCGCGCTGGGCATCGGCGTTACGGACCGTGTGCTCATCTTCGAGAACAGCTACTACTCGGTCATCTCTCCCGAGGGCTGCGCCGCGATCCTTTGGAAGGACGGAGCCGCCGCCCCGAAGGCCGCCGAGGCGCTGAAACTGAGCGCAGACAATCTAGAGAAGCTGGGTGTCGTCGATGAGGTGATACCGGAACCGAGCGGCGGAGCCCACAATGACCTCGCGCAGGCCGCCGGAGCCCTGCGTTACGCGGTGCTGAAGCATCTCAACGATCTGCGCGCCCTCGATCACGAGCGCCTGCTCGCCACGCGCCACGAGCGTTTCCGCCACCTCGGCGTGTTCGAGGAGGCAGGTGTCGTTCGGAGCTAGGCCCGCACGGTCAGCAGCTCGATCCGCGCGGCGCGGGCCATCGCGGGCTCGATGTCCAGCAGCACGCCGGAAAGCCGCGTGTCACCGGTTGCGACTTCGAAGCGCCGGGGCATCCCGTCCAGGAACTTGTCGACCACCGGCCGGATGTCGCGACCGAGCACGCTCTCGTACGGGCCGGTCATGCCGACGTCGCAGATGAAGCCGGTGCCCTTCGGCAACACCCGGGCGTCGGCGGTCGGGACATGGGTATGGGTACCGATCACCGCGGTGACCCTGCCATCAAGATGCCAGCCCAAGGCCTGTTTCTCCGACGTCGCTTCGCCGTGAATCTCGACGATGATGGCATCGGCCTGGCTCCGCAACTGAGCGACCATGCGGTCGGCGGTGAGGAACGGGCAATCGGCCTTCAGATTCATGAAGGTGCGGCCGAGGACCGTGAAGACCGCCACCCGGAACCCGCGGGCCTCCACGATGAGGTGATCCCAACCGGGACAGGAACGCGGCAGATTGGCGGGCCGGCACACCCGGTCGATCTGCGTGATCTCGTTCTCCCACCCGCGCTGGTCCCAAACGTGGTCGCCCAGCGTGATCGCGTCGACCCGGCTCTCCAGCAGCGACCGCGCGATCGAACCGGTGATGCCGGAGCCGGCGGCGGCGTTTTCGCCGTTGGCGATGACAAGATCGAGCGCGTGCTCCTGCCGGATGCGCGGCAGCCGGTCGGCGATGATGTCCCGCCCGGGGCGGCCGACGACGTCGCCGATAAAGAGCACCTTGATCATCGCGCGAACGTGGTCCGTGCTCCGCGCCGCGCCAACCCAAAACCCAGCCAAAGCCGGTTCTACGGCACCAGGTCGAACACCCGCACCCGCCTGGTGAACTCACGGCTTCCCTCGATGAAGGTGAGTTCCAGCTCTCCACCTGCGGCGATGCGCGATTCGTAGCGAAGCAGGTCCCAGCGGCCCACCGGCTCCCCATCGATGCGCACGATCAGCTCACC
>JBEGJD010000079.1:0-3211 GCA_041184765.1 Verrucomicrobiota bacterium
CTTACGTACTGTGCGCAGCGAAGCGGGGCAGGTGCTCACTTGGGAGAGCGGCAGCTTCGACCAGCTCGCGATCGGAGGGGGGCGGGTCCGTTTTCGTCTGGAGGGCAACGCGGTGCACATCGAGGAGGCGAGGGTTGCGGTGCTGGGAGGCGAACTCTCGGTTCCCCGGGCCTCCGTGGCTTTCGACGCGACCTCCTACTCGCTGGCGGCACGGCTCACCGGCGCCCAGCTGAGTGCGATGCTGCCCCTGCTGCCGCCGCTGCTCGCTTCCGCGCGGGGTAGTCTCGATGGGCGCGTTGAACTGCGCAGTGACGCCGAGGGGATTCGGATCGAGAGCGCGCACCTCGCGTTGCGGAACGGCGAGACGGCCGAACTCCGCTTCCTTCCCACGCCCGGTATCATCTCCGGCCAGTTGCCGCCGACCGTGCGTAATTACTACCCGGGTCTTGTCGCGCTCGAGACCGGCGGCATACCGCTGCGCGCGGACCGGCTCGAGCTGATGATGAGCGAGGCGGGCGACGAAAGGGGGCGGACTGCGGTGGTCGCGCTGGAGGGTGGACCCGCGGATCCCGCCTTGCGCGCCCCCTTGGTCATTAATGTCAACGTACGCGGCCCGTTGGATCAGGTTGTCGCCCTCGGCACCCATTCCCGACTGCGTTTCGGCGGGGGTAAGTGAGGCGTCTTCGTGGTTGAAGGCCGCCGGCGAACAAACATGGTCTCGCCTATGAGATTCGTCGCGGTCGCTGCTCCCCTGATGATCGTTTTGCTCGCCGGCTGCCTCAGCGTTAAGACCGACCCCATCGAGGTGAAGCCGATCCATATCACCGTCGACGTGAACGTTAAGGTCGACAAGGCCCTTAAAGATTTCTTCGGCGACATCGATCGGAAGTCGTACGGCAGCTGAAACTCCCTTTCATCACCATGAAGACCTTTGCCCTGCTTCGCGTCGGACTCATTGCCGCCTCGCTTTTCGCCGGCGCGGTCGCCGCGCGCGCCGCCGATGACCTCGGTGCCGTGCGGTCCCGCATGGAAAAGCGCATTGGATCGGTCAATTCGCTCAAGGACCGCGGTGCCGTGGGCGAGAACAACCGCGGCCTGCTCGAGGGGCGAGGCGCCCTGGGCGGCACTGACCAGCAGGTGGTTAACGACGAGAACGCGGACCGTCGGAAGGTTTACGGCGCCCTGGCCGCCCAGACCGGCGCCAGCGCCGACGAGGTGGGCCGCAAACGTGCCGCTCAATTGGCGGACCTCGCCCGGCCCGGCCACTGGGTGCAGACGGCCGCCGGCGAATGGCGACGCAAGTGAGGCGAGGGGCGTTCGCCCCTTGCGTTTAGACGAGGATTCCCGCCACGCAGGCGGAAAGGTAGCAGGCGATGGTTCCGCCGATCATCGCCTTGATTCCCAGTTGGGCGAGGTTGGTCCGCTGGGACGGCGCGAGTGAACCGATGCCGCCGATCTGGATGCCGATCGAGACGATGTTGGCGAAACCGCACATCGCGTAGGTGAGGATGATCAGCGTGCGCGGGTCAGTGAACGTGCCCGCGGCCTTCATCGCCCCCATCTGCTGGAAGGAGATGAACTCGTTCAGCACGGTACGCGTGCCGAGCAATGCGCCCGACTGGAGGAGGTGTCCGTAGTCGATGCCGATCAGCCACGCGATGGGAGCGTAGATGACGCCGAACAGAAATTCCAGGGAGAAGCTCTTGAAGGCGCCGCCGGTGAGCTCCGCGATCCAGCCGTTGAGCCCCGGCCACGAGAGCAGGGTCGTGCCGCCGACCGCCAGTGTGTGCGGGGCGCCGATCCAACCGAGGATCGCGTTGAACATCGCCACCAGCGCCGTGAAGGCGATCAGCATGGCCCCGACATTCACCGCGAGTTTCAGGCCGTCGGTCGTGCCCGCGCAGACGGCGTCGACCAAGTTGGCTCCGATCCGGTCCTTGGAAACGTCGAGCGTGGTGTTCACCTGTTCCGTCTGGGGAAGGAGCATCTTCGAAATCATCAGCCCGGCCGGGGCGTTGATGACGGACGCGGTGATCAGGTGGGTGGCGAACAGCACCTTTTGCTGCGGGTCATCGCCGCCGAGGAACGCGATGTAGGCGATCATCACTGCCCCCGCGATCGTCGCCATGCCGCCCACCATGATCGTAAGCATCTCCGATCGGGTCATGCCCGGCAGGTACGGTTTCACGAGAAAAGGGGCCTCCGTCTGGCCGAGGAAAATGTTGGCGGAGGCGCTCAGCGTTTCGGCGCCGGAGAGGCGCAGGGTCTTCGACATCACCCATGCGAACGCGTAGACGATCTTCTGCAGGATCCCGAGGTAGTAGAGCAGCGAGGAGAACGCGGAGAAGAAGATGATCGACGGCAGGATCATGATCGCGAACACCACGCCGTGCTTGGACTTGTCCGCCAGTGAGCCGAACAGCAGACCCACGCCGGCATTGCTGAAATCCAGCAAGTCGACGAAACGCGCGCCCACCCATTCGATGACGGCTCTTGCCGGTCCGAAGTAGAGCACAAGCGCCGCGAAGAGGAATTGCAGGCCGATACCGGTGGCGACGTTGCGCCAGTTGATCGCGCGGCGGTTCGCGCTCAGCAGCCAGGTCACGAGAACGAGGGCGGCGATGCCGAGGAAGCCGCGGCCGGTGTGAACGAGGGTTTCCATGCGGTGGGGAGATCGGCGGGAGCTTGCGGCGGGGCGCACGCCGCGCGAGAACGATTTTCCCATGAGCCCCGTGGAACGTCTTGCGCGTCATCTCTCCCGGCGACCCGACACCGCTCGCGCAGCCTTCGTCGCGCGCAATGCCACCGTCGTCGGCGACGTCACGCTCGGCGTCGACGCCAGTGTCTTCTACGGCGCCGTCCTGCGCGGTGATATCGGGCGGATCAGCGTGGGTGACGGCTCAAACATCCAGGACAACGCCGTGGTGCATCTCGCCGACGACCTCGACGCGGTGATCGGCGCGCGGTGCACGATCGGTCATGCGGCGATCGTCCACGCTTGCGTCATCGGCGACGAGTGTCTCGTGGGCATGGGTGCGACCGTGCTCGACGGCGCGGTGATCGGAGCGAGGAGCATCATCGGCGCCAATTCCCTCGTGCCGCAGCGTTTTTCGTGTCCACCGGGCTCGATGGTCTACGGTTCGCCCGCCCGGGTGGTGCGTCCGCTCACCGCGGAGGAGCAGGCGGGCCTGCCACGCTGGGCTGAAAAGTA
>JBEGJD010000080.1:0-5692 GCA_041184765.1 Verrucomicrobiota bacterium
CGCAGGATCTGGAGGAAATCAGCGAGGGAAGCCGTTTCTTGGCTCTCAGCGGTCGCGGCCATCTCGGGTCGTGGATCTGTGAAGCGACTCAGAAGGAGCGCGTCGCACCGAGCGATATCCGTGTGCGACGGAGATTCCGCGCCGGGTCGTCCGAGTCGGAGCGATCGACATCGAGGCTGCCGGAGATCATCCAGCCGGGGCCCGGCAGATAAGTAAGCGAGACGCCGGAGCGCACCGTCGTCTCGTCAACGTCGGCCTGTCCGCGCCGGCCTTGCAGCGAGGAGGGCTCGAGGCTGACCGAGACCGACGCGACGATCAGCGCCGAGACGGCGTGCTGGACGGTGGCGAAGGCCCGTAGAGCCCGCGAATCGTTGAAGCGAGCGGTGTCGGACGTTTCCTCGAGGGAATAGCCGAGCCCGCCGAGCAGGAACGACCGGGGGGCGTAGGCGTAACGCCCGGAAAACTCCGCATAGGGCGCCGTGGCGCTCCGTTCGCTTCGCCGCGAACGCCACTCCAAACCAGCCCGACCGCTCAGAGTAAGCTTCCGGGCCAGCTCATGGTCTGCGCCCACCATGAGATAATCCGAGCGCTTGTTCTTGGTCTCCCCAAGCTTCGTGTACCAGATATCCTGGTGCCGATATTCGGCGACCGCCTTCATCTCGGGGAGAACCGCGTAGTCAGCCGCCAGACCGAGGAGATTCTCCGTCCGGTCCAACGCCCGTCCGAGATCCCGATCGCGGTATTCATACAGAGCCGACCGAGCCTTCACCGTGCCCGTAACCTTGGGAGCGAGCGGAGTGGTGAAGCGCCCGTCGAACTGGTTCCGCAAAAACGACTGATCCGCGTTGACCTTCACGCCGGCCAGCAACGACTCCGGATTCCGCGCGATCATGAACGCATTGTTCAGGTCGATCACGGTCGCCTGCGAGAAAGCATGGGCGAGCCGCAAGGTGGCGTCGTGACTGTCGAGAAACTTGTCCCCCGGCCGACGGTCGAAACGATCGAGGGTGAGGCCGTAAGCCGCCGAGAAAAACGTCTGCTCGGTGAGGGAGCGGTTCCACGTGATGCCTGGGGCCAGCGTGTACACCGCGGTTTCGATCGCCCCCGTGGCGGCGCCGAAGAGATTGCTGTCGTGCCCGACGGAGGCCCGGACTTTGACGATCAGATCCTTGCCCTCGTCGCTCTCCGGGACCGGCGCGTAGGCAGCCCGGGCCGCGTTGCCTGCGATCAGCAGGATGAAGGCGAGGGCGCATTGGAGTCGGGACATCAGCGGCGGAGCGGAGCGTAGGGATCGCGAAATGGGCGGATCAATTACTTTTCCCTAGCCGGAGGCAAAGCGGGGTTCAGTAGCACGTAGAGGTTGTCAGCCAGCTTCTGCGCCGAGCTAAGGGGAAACACTCTCGGTAACGTGCCGGTCAGGAGGCCGCCGTAGATTTCCCCCCATTCCCCGAACCGGTTTGCGCCGGCGCCCAACAATCCCGGACCCGCGGCCGGACGCGCGCTGAGATCGCTGAGAAAAGGCCGGTCCAAGGTGCGCGGGGACAGCAACAACTCGCCGATCGGCTGCTCGAGGGTGATGGCGTGAAAATCCTTGAGCCGCGGCGGCTGGGACCAGGCGCGCACGCCACCGTACCAAGCGACGCCCGCCGGCACATCGGCCATGACCCCGTAGGTGGGCAACGCGCCCCGCTTTTCCAACTCCTGCCGCATCCCCTGAAAAAGGGCCGGGAAATAAGGCGGGTACTGGAAGTGAAGACGGCGCGGCTCGAGCGCACTGTGGACCAGCGGTAACGCCTGCAGCCCTAGCAGCACGGTGATCGCAAGGCGCGGCCAGTTTGAAACCAGCTCGCTGCTCGCGAGCAGCACGCCGACGAAACCCGCCCCGAAAACCACGATGAGCGGCGCCATCCAGACGGCGACCGGGCGCTCCAGTTCGCCCGAGTTGCACGCCGCCTGGACCACCAGCGCCAGTCCAAACGCCACGGTGAAAAGCCAACGAAGCCGGTCGGCCTCGGCGCTCCGGAACGCGTAGAGCCAGCCCGCGACCAGAAACGCCGTGAACCACATCGCGCCGCCGGACCAGAGGCGGGACCGAAGGCTCTCCTGCACGGATCCGAGCAGCTTGTTGCCGAGTTTCCTCAGGTCGATCCGAGGCGCCTCCGCGGAAAGCGTGGCGCGGATTGTCGCGGGCTCCGCCGTGGGGTCACCCGCCTTCAGCGCGAGATCGTGGCGGGCCAGCGCCAAGGGATGCCCCGTGAGGTTGACGTTGCGGACCAGCCACGGCCCCGCCGTGAGCAGCAGCCCCGCTCCCACCGCCGCGAACACGCGTAGGCGGGCGCCCCGGGCAAACAACAAAGGCGCCGTCACCCACGCAAAGACACCCAGGACACCGGCCGGATATTCCGCAAGGAACAGCAGACCTCCAATCACGCCAAGAATCCCGGCCGGCGCCAAAAGCGCCGCTCCACCCGCGCCCGTCCCGCTTCCGCGGATCAGCCACCGCCAGACCTCGAAAAACAGAACCGCCAGCAGCATCAGCAAAGGCTGGCCGTTCACCGCTGCTGTCGCCTGCCAGACCGGGAACGAAAAGAGCAGTCCAAGCGCGGTCAGCAGCGCCGCGCGTCCGCCGAAAAGCCCCTCTGCCAGCCGCGCCGCCCGCCAAACCACGAGCCACAGCAGCGCGACGTTCAAGGCCAGCAGGAGATAGTCGGGCGCGAAACCGTCCGGAATCGCCGGAGGCGTGGCGAACCACCGCTCACGCGTGGATGATGGTACCAGGGTCAGGGCAGTCGCCACGACCAGCGGGTAAAGGGGCGCGTGGTGTAATTCCGGGTACGGTTTGGACGGATCGAACGGAATCCCGCGCGCCTTCAACACCGAAGCGGTCTGCGGGAAGTTCACCCCCGTGACAAACCCCGCGCCCGTGGCCAGACGCAGACCTGTTTCGGCCTGCATGAGCGTCGCCTCGGATTGCGGTCCGCGAAACTGCGTCCAGCCCACGCGCAGCGACAGCACGACCACCAGGGCAAGAAAGGCCGCCCGCCTGATCCAACGGGCACCCTCACCGGCATCGAGCCAGTGGATCAACTCCTGCGCGGAGCGCGGTCGACTCATGCGGGGCGGGGCCGGCTTCCCCCGCTACGGAACTCGGCGCCGCTCACCGGTCGACGACGTCGAGCTCCGGCCATTGCGCGATCTTGCGGTGCAGCGTGCGACGGCTGACGCCCATGAGTTCCGCGGCCTTGGTGCGGTTGCCGCGCACCTTCAGCAAGGCCTCTCGCAGCAGACGCTTCTCGTTTTCCTCAACCGAGAGAGAGCCCCCGGCGCCCGGCGCGGCCGCCACCGGCCCTCCAGATTCGGACCCCGAGGGAGCCGGCACCTCGCCGCGGAACTTGGGCTCAAGGTCGTATTCCGTAAGGCTTCCCCCGCGGCGCAGGACGACCGCGTTCTCACAGAAGTTCCGCAGCTCGCGGATGTTTCCGGGCCACGCGTAGGCCTGCAGGGTCCGCAGCGCACCGGGCTCAATCGTGAGCGGCGGCACCCCGTTCTCCTGCGAGAAGACGCGGATAAAATGGGCGAGCAAAAGGGGAATGTCATCCGTCCGCTCCCGCAGGGGCGGCATGTGGAGCCGCACCACGTTCAAACGGAAGAAGAGGTCCTCCCGGAACCGGCCGGCGCGCACCTCGCGCTCCAGATCGCGGTTGGTCGCGGCCACCAGACGCACATCAAGCTCGATGGGACGAGTCCCGCCCACGCGCTCGATCGACTTGGTCTCCAGGAAACGCAGCAGCTTCACCTGGGTCGACTGGGAGATCTCACCGATCTCATCGAGGAACAGCGTGCCGCCGTCGGCCGACTCGAAACGTCCCAACCGCCGCTCGGTGGCACCGGTGAACGCGCCGCGCTCGTGGCCGAAGAGTTCGCTCTCAAGCAGGTTCTCCGAGAGCGCCGCGCAGTGGACGGCGACGAACGGCCCGCGGGAGCGTGGGCTCGACTGATGCACCGCCTGGGCGATCAGTTCCTTGCCCGTGCCCGACTCGCCCTCGATCAGGATCGTGGCGCGCGAGGCCGCCACCAGCCGCATCTTGTCGAGCACGGCCTTCAGGGGAGCGGAGGCCCCGATGATGCCGTCCAGCTTGAACTTCTCGTCCAGACGCTCGTGCAACTGCTGGACCTCGACCTCGAGCGTGCGGGTCTTCAACGCCCGCTGCATCAGCACCTCGAGGCGCTCGATGTTCACGGGCTTGGTGAGAAAATCGACCGCCCCGCGCTTCATGGCCTCCACGGCCGTCTCGATGTTGCCGTAGGCCGTCATCATCAGCACCGCGGGCCGGTTCGGCAGCGCCAATGCCTTGTCGATCACCTTCAGGCCCGACTTCCCCGGCATCCGCAGGTCGGTGAGCACGATGTCGAAAGGCTGCGCATCGAGCAGGTTGAACGCCTCGTCCGCGCTCGCCGCCACCGAGACGTCGTAAGTCTCCGCGAGCGCCTGCTGCAGCCCCTCGCGGGTGTGTTTCTCGTCGTCGACGATCAGCACGCTGGGAACCATGACCGTATGAACCGATCCGTCGCGCGACGGGTCAACGGGAAAGCTGGTGGGCCGCCGCCCCGCTCAGTTGAGGAGCAGGTGCTGCACCCGCAACGCCGTGCCCGCGCTCTCGGCATGGCGGGCCGCGGCGATCCGCACGCGGAACACATGCCGGCCGGGCGGAAGCCCGTCGTCCAAAATCACCACCCACGGCAGGTGGAGGTTCTTGCTCCAGCGCGTGAACGTGTCCACCGGCCGAAACGGCCCGCCGTCCACACTCCACTCCAAGACGCCGGCGTCAGGTCCGGCGGTGATGAACAACCCCGCCCCCCTGCCCTCCAACTCGAACTCAAACTCGGCCCCCGGTTCCTCGCCAACCAGCGCGGGAACGTCGACGAAGCCGGCGCGAACGCCTTTCGGCGCCTCGGCCGGCCGCCAGGCGGCCTCCAACTTGAACCCTCGCACGATCCGCGCCGCCGAGGGCGCAACCAGCCGCGCGTTGAAGTAACTGCCCGCATCCAAGGGGGCATCGGGCACGTTATGAGGCCGGGGCCTGCCCGCGTTTTTCCCGGCGGCATCGAGCATCCGACCGATGCTGTCACCATAAACGGCATGCCCGAACGGCGAGGGATGCAGATTCCGGAAATCGCCCTCCCACGTGAACTGTCCCGCCGCGATGCGCTCCGTGACCTCGCGCGCCAGGTCAATCGACGGGTTCCCGTAGGCGGCCGCGACCCGCTCGTGCTGCCGCACCACCACGGGCACGCGGCCCGCGCGGTAGTCCGTCATGTGCTCCGGCATCACAAAGTGGAGCTGAACAATGTCCGTGCGCGGATTCACCCGCCGCGCGCGCCGCACCACGCCCTCCATGCCCCGCAGCATCAGGTCGGGACGGTCGGGCATGTTGGAGGCGTCGTTGACCGCGGCCTCGACGAACAGCAGGTCGACCGGACCGCGCAGCAGCACGTCGCGCTCGAACCGGAAGGCGTGCGGCACCGAGCCGAGCGAACCGATACCGGCGCCGATGAAATCAAACTTGGTGTCCGGAAACCGCCGCTGGAGGTCGGCCATCACGCGCTCACGCCAGCCCGACA
This sequence comes from Verrucomicrobiota bacterium, assembly GCA_041184765.1. Taxonomy (GTDB): domain Bacteria; phylum Verrucomicrobiota; class Verrucomicrobiia; order Opitutales; family Opitutaceae; genus ER46. The sequence continues at coordinate 5,623 of JBEGJD010000080.1, forward strand.
TCGCCGTGATGGAGCCGCCGAGGAACGCGACGCGCCCCGTCTTCGTCCGCGTGAATGCATCGAACGCGTT
>JBEGJD010000081.1:0-3343 GCA_041184765.1 Verrucomicrobiota bacterium
GACGAAGAGACCGCGGTGGCGGCCGCGTGCGCGGGCATGGGCACGGTCTTTCATGCCGCTGCCCGCGTCGGCGTCTGGGGCCCGCGGGAGGAATTCTTCCGCGCCAACGTGCTCGGGACGCGCGCGATCATCGCCGGATGCCGTCGCCACGGCGTGCAGCGGCTCGTTTTCACGAGTTCGCCGAGCGTGGTTTACAACGGCCGCGACCTCGCTGGCGCCGACGAATCGCTTCCCCTCACGACGAGCTGCCCGAGCCCCTATCCCGTCACCAAGGCGATCGCCGAGCGCGAGGCGCTCGCGGCCGCGGGCGCTGAGCTGCGCGTGGCCGCCCTGCGCCCGCACCTCATCTGGGGCGTCGGCGACCCGCACCTCGTGCCGCGCGTGCTCGCGCGCGCCCGCGCGGGCCGGCTGCGCATCGTCGGCGCGGGACGCAACCGCGTCGACATGGTGCACGTCGCCAACGCCGTCGACGCCCACCTACTTGCCGAGGCCGCCCTGGCTCGCGGGGAACCGGGGGCCAACGGGCGCGCTTTCTTCATCACCAACGGCGAGCCGGTCGTGCTCTGGGACTGGATCAACACGCTGCTTTCCGCGCTGGGAGAGACGCCCGTCTCCCGCCGCGTTCCGCTTCCCTTGGCCGCGGCCGCGGGCGCCGCTTGCGAGTGGGTGTGGCGCGCGTTCCGGCTGCGCGGCGAGCCGCCGATGACCCGCTTCGTCGCCGCCGAACTCGCGAAGGAACACTGGTTCGACCTCGGTGCCGCGCGGCGCGTGCTCGGTTACACGCCGCGTGTCTCGATGGCCGCGGGCACCGCGGAACTGGTCGCGCACCTGCGTGCCGCGGCCCGCGGAGTCTGATCGCGTTTACAAAAGTTTTACAGGGGCCTCACAAAAAGGCCGGACGGGCACACAATTCCCTGACGCGACTGCGGCATCGTGGGCGGCGTGATCAATGCCGGCCGTTTCCTCGCTTCCCTGCCGGGAGCGGCGGCCGGAAAGACCACCATCTGCCCATGAAATACCATCATCGCCTGATCGCCGTCGCCGCCCTCGCCCTCGCGAATGCTCTCGTCGCCCAGACCGCCGACACCACCGCCCGCCCGGGACCGCGCGGCGGCCCCGACGCGGGAACCAGCCGTCCCGGCGGGCCGGGCGGCCCCGGTGGCGGCCGCGGCAGCCCGGTCATCCGCACCCTCGACGCCGATCATGACCACGAGATCTCCGCGCAGGAGATCAGCCTCGCGCCAAGCGTGCTGCCCACGCTCGACCTCAACGGTGACGGGGTAATCTCCGCCGACGAGATGCGCGGCGGCCGGCCGCCCGGCGACGTGGGCCACTTGCCTCCGCCCGACGGCGCCATGCGGCCCACGATGGTCGACCCGGTGATGTTCGCCCTCGATGCCAATGCCGACGGCAGCCTCGCCGCGGCGGAGATCGCCAACGCGGCCGCCAGCCTGCGCGCGCTCGACGCAAACAAGGACGGCAAACTGACTCGCGACGAGTTCCGTCCCCTCCCTCCCGTCCCTCCCCGCGACTGATATCGTTCCCCGCTCCCCGAGTTTGTAACGTGATGCGTTACAAACTCGGCGAGGGCAGGGCGCCGTGAAATCATCCCGCGGCCGCAACCTTCGTCCGATACGCCGGTCGCATTGACCGGCGTTCACTTTTTTCCCGTTTTGCCGTCTCGTCACTCAACGATGATCAGTCCCGGTCGATTTCACCTTCCTGCGCTCTGGCTCATGCTGCTCCTGCAGCGTGTCCCCGCTTTGCGGCCGGCGGCGGTGATGGCGGAAAACCTTTCGCCGTCGCGCGTCGTGTCGCTGCTGCGGGCGGTGTTCACCGCGTCAGCGTCACTCGGCGCCGTGCATTCGCTGGCCGGCGCGACCCAGTTGGTTGCCAGTCCCGCCAGTCCGCTCTCGGCGACCACCGGGGCAACCGTGCAGGTCGCCATGGTTGTGACCGGCGCCCAGACACCCGCGGCCTCCTGGACAGTTTCCGGCTCTGTGCCGCCAGGCCTCAGTTTCAACGGCGGGGTCACACGCGGCACCGTCAACGCCTCCACCCTCGTGCTCAGCGGCACCCCGACGACTCCCGGCAGCTATACCATCAGTGTGCAGGCGTGGGAAAAAGTGAACGCCTCGGGCGACCGCTCCTCGGTCTTCTCCTACATCGTCGTTGTCGGTGGCACCGCGGTCGCCGCCCCGCGCATCACCAGCGAGCCCGCGAACCAGACCGCCGACCCGGGTGCCGACGTCACCTTCAGCGTGGTCGCGACAGGCAGCCCCGACCCCACGTATCAGTGGCAGAAGAACGGCGTGAGTATCTCCGGAGCAACGGCCTCGGCGCTTACCCTGCGGGCTGTGCAGGCCGACTCGGCCGGCACCTATCAGGTCGTGATCCGCAATTCCGCCGGTACCGTTACGAGCCGCGCCGCCAACCTGGCCGTTAATGCACTCGCGCCGTCCGGCTCGCTCATCACCGTGCCGCCGCAATCGCAGCATGTCGCGCCTGGCTCTTCGGTGACTTTCAGTGTGAACGCCTCTGGCGCCGGTCTGACTTATCAATGGAGCCGCGACGGCGTCGCGATTACCGGCGCGACCCAATCCGCGTACTCCCTCGCCTCCGCCACCGCGATGGGTTTCTACGGCGTGACGGTGAAGGCCGCCTCGGGGGCCACCGAGAGCGCGCTTGCGATCCTCACGCTGCGCACCGGCGGCACGAGCCGGCTGGTCAATGTTTCCACGCGCGGCTATGTGCCGCCGGGCGGCGCGCTCACCCCGGGCTTTGTGCTGCAGGGCCGCGCCAGCAAACCGGTGCTGATCCGCGCGATCGGCCCCACGTTGGGCACCTTCGGCGTAGGGGGCACGCTGGCCGACCCGGTGATGGAGGTCATTCCTCTGGGAGAATCCACCGCGGTCGCCTCCAACGACAATTGGGGAGGAAGCTCCGCCCTTTTGAACGCCTTCGCCAAGGTCGGAGCCTTCCCGCTCGCGGCGGCTTCGTCCGGCGACGCCTCCGTCGAGACCAGCCTGCCGGTTTCCGGTGCGAAGGGTTACACCGTGCGCATCACCGGCAAAACGGCCAACGCCGCCGGCATCGCGCTCGCCGAGGTTTACGATGAGGAAGGGGTGTCCGGCGCGGTGCGGCTCGTGAATGTTTCCACGAGCGGCTTCGTGGGAACCGGCGAGCAGGCCCTCGTGCCCGGATTCTATATCGGTGGCGACGCTCCGAAACTGTTGCTCATCCGCGCCGTCGGCCCCGGCCTCGCCCAGTTCGGCGTACCGGAAACCCTCGCCGACCCGCAGTTGTCCGTGACTCCACTCGGCAAGGATTTCGCCGTGGCCGC
>JBEGJD010000082.1:0-2781 GCA_041184765.1 Verrucomicrobiota bacterium
ATCGAGCGCCACGTGTCGAAATCCCGCGGCTCGAGCGGGCGTCGCGTCGTTTGCGCCAGCAGCGCAACGCACAGCACCGGGCAGATCAGGAAAAACCAACGGAGACGCGCGGGGGAGAGCATGAACCCACCGTGGCGCCCACCCTGCGCCGGCCGCAAACGCAAACGCGACCGGCCGCCGCCCTACTGCGCGCGGAGGCGCACGGAACGCCCGTGGGCGTCGAGCCGCTCCATCGCCGCGAAGGCCGAAACCGTGGGCTCGGCCTTGCGCACGCTGGCGCGCTCGTAGCGCACCAGACTGGTGCGGCGCATGAAATCGGCGACACGGAGGCCGCTGAAAAAACGGCCGGCTCGCCCGGTGGGCAGCACGTGGCTCGGTCCGGCGACAAAGTCGCCCAGCGCCGTCGGCGTGAAGTTGCCCGTCATGATCGCCCCGGCGGTCGTGATGGCGGTCGTGAGTTTCGCCGCCGCCTTGTCCGCTACCATCAACTGAAGATGCTCGGGCGCGACGTAGTTGGCGACTTCCGCCGCCTGCTCCAGACCCGCCACCTCCGCGACCAGGAATCCCTTCTCCAAAACCGCGCGCGTCTTGTCCGCCCGTGGCAGCGAGGCGAGCTGCTCCTGCAAGGCGGCGACCGTCTCGGTGATCACCTCGGCGGAAGTCGAAACCAGGTAGATTTTCTCACGACCCGAACCGTGCTCCGCCTGCGCCAGCAGGTCCGCGGCCACGAACTCCGGACGCGCGCTCTCGTCGGAGATGACCATCACCTCGCTCGGCCCGGGCAGCGAATCCACGCCTACAGTACCGAAGACCTGCCGCTTCGCCTCGCAGACGTAGGCGTTGCCCGGACCGAAGACCTTGTCGACCGCCGGAATCATGGTCGTGCCGTAGGCCATCGCGCCCACCGCCTGGACACCGCCCACGCGGTACACTTCGGTGATCCCGAGCAGATCCAGGGCCGCCAGGAGGCCGGGCGCGACCTTGCCCTCGGGGCTCGAGGGCGTGAAAACCGCGATCTCGGGACAACCCGCGATGCGAGCGAGAGTCGCCGTCATCAGCACCGTCGAGACGAGCGGCACTTCGCCGCCGGGCACGTAGAGGCCCACGCGGCGGATGGGGTCGAACTTCTCACCCACCGTGGCACCGTGCGCGTTGCGCGCGGTCCAGTCCTCCGGGCGACCGCGACGGTTGAAGGACTCGATGCTCGCGCGGGCGGCCTGCAGCGCCTTCCAGTCGGCCGCCGAGATGCGTTTCTTCGCCGCGGCGAGATCGGCCGCCGGCACGCGGAATTCGCGAGCGCGCAGCTTCGCGCCATCGAAACGCGCGGCGTAGTACGAGACGGCCTCGTCGCCCCGCTGGCGGACATCCGCCAGGATGGCGGCGACGGAGTCGGAAATCTCCTTCGGCACAACCGATCCGCGGCAAAACGCGGCGAGGTCGTCGGCGAAGGTCTTGGAGGTATGGCGCAGCGCGAGCATGTTCCTAGGAATGATCACGCTGATTTCCGCCGCGACCACCCGCGAGGATTTTCTCCGCCCGCCGTCCGGCGAAGCACCTCAGCGCCCGATCGCCGGCACCGCGAATTCCCCGGCCGGCAACGGCTGGTTCACGGTGATTTTTTCGAAGGTGATCGTCACGCGCGTGTCCTCGCCCTTGGCGTTTTTCGTGATCGTCACGATTCCGCTGGGGAAACGGATGCCATTTACCACCGTCGAGCCTTGCTCGCGGATTTTTCCACCGCCCTCCGTCTCCGTGAGCACCAAACGGCCGGTCGCCACGTCGAAATACCGGAAGAAGATGATCCCCGCACCATGGAAGAACGCGAGCTTGCGGCATGCGACGCCCTCTACATCCGCGGTGCCCTGGTCCTCGATCCGCCCGCCGCGCGACTCGACACCCCGGAAATAGGATAGGTTTTCCCACGTGTTGGCCCGCAACCGCTTGATCTGGTCGGGCCCCAGCAACGTCTGGCGCCACTTGGTGGGATCCGCCGGATCGTGGACTCGCTGCCAAGCCTCGTAGCCGTCGAGACCGGTCACCTCGACCATCTTCTCGGAGCGGACGGAGATACGCTGGCGATCGGGCCGCTGGAAGATGATCTCCATCGCCGACTTGGTCTCCTTACCGGGGTTGGCCGGATCGGGAGCAATCAGCCACCCCTCGTAACGTACGGAGTTTACCGCGTTGAGCGCCTCGTCGTTGCCGAGGAAAGCACGGGCCTTGGCGATGATCTCGGGCTCTTCGGCCGCGCGGGAAATCGCGGCGACGGCGCACAGGCAGAGGAGACGGAGAAGCACAATCTTCATGGTGAAGGGACCGATCACTCCCACTCGATCGTGGCGGGCGGTTTCGAACTGATGTCGTAGACGACCCGGCCGACACCGCGAACCTCGTTGGTGATGCGGCTCGAGATGCGCTGGATGATATCGTGCGGCAGCTTCGCCCAGTCGGCCGTCATCGCGTCGGTGCTCTCCACGATGCGCAGGGCCACCACGTAGTCGTACGTGCGCTCGTCACCGAACACGCCGACGGTCTGGACAGGGAGAAAAACACAGAACGACTGCCACACCTTGTAGTAGTAACCGGTGCGCATCATCTCCTCCTGAAGGACGGCATCGGCATTGCGGAGAATCTCGAGCCGCTCCGCCGTGATGTCACCCATCACCCGCACCCCGAGGCCGGGCCCCGGGAAAGGCTGCCGCCAGACAACCTCGCGGGGCAGGCCGAGCGCGGCGCCGACGCGGCGCACCTCGTCCTTGAACAGCTCGCGCAGCGGCTCGA
>JBEGJD010000083.1:0-19329 GCA_041184765.1 Verrucomicrobiota bacterium
CGCTTCCTTGGTTACCACGCCGATCCGGCCCCGCTGTACGCCGCGGCGGACATCGCCGTGCACGCCTCTTGGAGCGAGGCCCTTTCCAATTTTCTCATCGAAGCGCAGGCCCATGGCCTACCCGCCGTGGCCTCCTCAGCGCAGGGGATCGGCGAATGTTTCCTGCCGGGTGAGACGGGCTGGGAAATCCCGCAAGGATATCGCGTGGCGTTTCGCGAGACACTCACGCGTCTGATGACGGAACCCGCCGCGGAACGCACCCGTCGTGTCGACCGTGCGCGCGCGTTCGCCCGCGAACGTTTCGACCCTGCCCGCCAGGTGCGGGCATACCTCGACCTTTTCGCCGCGCTCGCCGCGGCCACCCGTCCATGACGCAGAAGCAGCGCACCGATCTGATCGAACGGTTCATCCGCGAGAACAAGTATGCCGACCTGCATTCATTGGCCGGACGTTTCGGCGGCTCCCTCTCCACCGTGCGCCGCGCCCTCGACCAGCTTGAGGCCCGCGGCATCGTCCGCCGACACCACGGCGGCGCATCGCTCGTCGAGACGGATGCCCTCGCGGCGGAAAACGATTTTGTCGCGCGTCTCCAGCGCCAGGCTGATCGCAAATTCGCCATCGCCAGTCTGATCGCCGAGCAAGTGCGCCCCGGCACCACGGTGATTCTCGACGGCGGAACCACGACCCTGGCGGTCGCCCGCCTGCTCGTGCAGAAGCGCGTGCAGGTGATCACCAACTCGCTCCCGGTCGCCAGCCTGTTCGGCGAGGTCGGTTCCCACGAGGCGATCATCACCGGCGGCAGCATCCTCGGACGTCTCGGCACGCTCGTGGGCCCGCTCTGCGAGGCTTCCCTGGAGCAAATCCACGCTGACGTCGCGATCCTCGGAGGCACCGGCATCACGGAACGTGGCGTCTGGAACCACCATGCGCTCATCATCGCCGCGCAGCGCCGTATGATCGCCGCCGCCGAACGTGCGATCTTCGCCCTCGATGCATCCAAGTTCGGCCGCAAGGCCCTCAGCCTCACCGCCCCCTTCGGCCCGCGCATCAACGTCGTCACCGATACCCCGCCCTCCCCTGAGGTAACCAGCGCGATCGCCGACGCCGGCGCCAGCCTCACACTGGCGGGGCGGTGAATGCCCGACGCGGCTCCGTCTTAAACGAAGTATCGTCCAGGCTGAGCCGCGCCGGGTGTTCCGTGGGCACAACCCGCGGAGTAGCCGATCCTGCGTCTGCCGCGATCCTGAGTTCCTGATTCCCAGATTCCACCACCCACCACCCTCCGTTGTCTCCGTTTCCTCCTGTTCGCCGGCTTGGCTGATCCGCCATGCGAACAACGTTCGGCTCGGCACCTCGTTGACCCTGCGCGGCGTCGCATCCCCTCCCCGGCCGCGCCGGTTGCATTCCCGCGTCGCCTCACCTTTGTAGCGCGGTGCCCGACACCAAAGCCTCCGCCCTACCGGAATGCATCCGCCTGCGCGGCGTGCGCCAGAACAACCTGAAGGGCTTCGACCTCGATCTGCCGCTCGGCCGTTTCATCGTGGTCACGGGACTCAGCGGTTCGGGCAAATCCTCGCTGGTTTTCGACACCCTTCACGCGGAGGGCCAGCGCCGCTACGTCGAGACGTTCAGCGCCTACACCCGGCAATTCCTCGATCTGCTCGACAAGCCCCTTGTCGACTCGATCGAGAACATCCGGCCCTCGATCGCGATCGAGCAGCGCAACACCGTGAAGACGTCTCGCTCGACGGTGGGCACGATGACGGAACTGACTGACTTCGCGAAAGTATGGTTCAGCCAGGTCGCCACCTGCTTTGATCCGGAGACCGGGGAGCCGGTGGAGGACGACACGCCGGAGACGATCTGGCGCAAGACAGTCTCCGCGCAGGCAGGTGCGGCGGTGGCCGTGGCGTTCCGCGTCGAACGTCCGGAGAAGATTTCGTGGCCGGAAATCCTTACGAGTCTCGCCGGACAATCCTACGTGCGCGTGCTGGTGGAAGAGACCGCACCCGAAGAAGGAGCCCCCGCGCTTTTTTCCACCCACCGCGTCGACGCCCTGCGCGCGGATCCTTCGCCATTGAACGACGCCGGGCGTCTTTTCGTGGCGCAGGACCGCCTCATGATCAACGCCGAGGCCGAGGGGCGTTTCCGTGAGGCGGTCGAGGCGGCGCTGCATTTCGGCAAAGGCGAGGTGCACCTCTTCCGCGACGCCGGCGAAGGGCGCTTCTTGCCGGCCGGCCACCACTCGCGCGGCCTGCACTCGCCCGCCACCGGTCGCGTGTTTCGCCCGGCCAGCCCGGCGTTGTTCTCCTTCAACTCGCCCCTCGGAGCGTGCCCGCGCTGCCGGGGATTCGGCCGGATCATCGAACTTGATACCCGTCTCGCCATTCCGGACCAGAGCCTCTCGATCGAAGACGGCGCAATCCGCTGCTGGGAAAGCGAAGTGTACGGCGACTCGAAGCGCGACCTGCTCTCCATCGCACGAAAGCGCGGCATTCCGACGAACGTCCCCTTCGCCCTGCTGACGGACGAACAGAGGGGTCTGGTGATAGAGGGCGATGCAGACTACGACGAGGAGGGTAACTCGTGGCCGCGCCGCTGGTACGGACTGAAGGGCTTTTTCCGGTGGTTGGAGCGCAACGCCTACAAGATGCACGTGCGGGTGTTCCTTTCCCGCTACCGCGCCTACAACCCCTGCCCCGATTGCAGCGGGGCCCGACTCCAGCCGGAGTCGCTCTGCTGGAAGTGGCGCGGTTTCACGCTTCCGCAGCTTTACCAGCTGCCCGTTGACCAGCTCCGGAAGCTGCTCGCGCAACCCGATGCCGAGCCCCGCGGCGGCGCGTCCGCCCGCAGCGCCGCCCTCGCGCTGGACTCCATGCTCACGCGGCTGCGCTATCTCGAGCAGGTCGGTCTCGCGCATCTCACGATCGACCGTCCGTCGCGCACGCTTTCCGGAGGCGAGGTCGAACGCGTCAACCTCACCAGCTGCCTGGGCACCTCACTCGTCGACACGTTGTTCGTGCTCGACGAGCCCAGCGTCGGCCTGCACCCGCGCGACGTCGACCGCCTCATCGGGATCATCCGCACCCTCACCTCGGCCGGAAACACCGTCGTCGTCGTCGAACACGACGAGGCGGTGATTCGGGCCGCGGACGAGGTTGTGGAGATCGGCCCCGGCCCCGGGGAAAAGGGCGGCGAGGTTGTTTTTCAAGGATCTGTTCCCGCGATGCTCAAGGATGCCCGAAGCATCACGGGGGCCTACCTGTCGGGCCGCGAGACGATCCCCGTCCCGACCTCCCGGCGTCCGGTGCCGTCGGGGCATCCGTCGCTGCACATCGAGAGCGCCAGCAAACACAATATCGAGCGGCTCTCATTCCGCGTGCCGCTCGGTCGCCTTGTCGCGCTCAGTGGTGTATCGGGTTCCGGAAAATCCACGCTGCTCGACAATGTGATCTACCAAGGGTTGCTCACGCAGCGTCTCCAGCTCGCCGAGGATCCGGCCGTCATCGGCGCGCTTCGTGTCGACCGGCCGATCGGCGAGGTGGTGCTCGTGGACCAGTCGCCCCTGGCCCGCACCCCGCGGTCCAACCCGGCGTTGCATGTCGACGCATGGGACCTCGTGCGCGACCTGCTTGCCGAGACACCCGGGGCGCTCGCGGCGGGTCTCGGGCCTTCGGCGTTTTCCTTCAACAGCGGCGAGGGTCGCTGCCATCATTGCCAAGGGCTCGGACACGAGCGGGTGGAGATGCAGTTCCTCTCCGACGTCTTCGTTCCCTGCCCCGAGTGCGACGGACGACGCTTCAAGCCCGAGGTCCTCGCCATCCGGTGGAACGGCCGCACCGTCGCCGACCTTCTCGCCACCAGCGTCGACGACGCCCTCGAGCTTTTCGCCACGGAAACCGCGATTCGCGACCGGCTGGCGCCGCTCGCCGCCGTCGGTCTCGGCTACCTCAAACTTGGCCAGCCGCTCAATACGCTCAGCGGCGGTGAGTCCCAGCGTCTCAAGCTCGTGCGGCACCTCGGTGCGTTCACCCACGGAGACGCTCCCGCACCGGAGGCCGGTCCGGCGTTGCTGCTCCTCGATGAGCCCACCACCGGCCTCCACCGGCACGATGTGAAACGCCTGCTAGGCGTCCTGCAGGCCCTCGTCGACCGCGGCAACAGCGTCGTCGTCATCGAGCACAACCTCGACGTCCTGAAGGCGGCCGACTGGATCCTGGAGGTCGGCCCCGATGCCGGCGTGGCGGGTGGTCGTATCGTTACCGAGGGTACGCCGGAGGAAGTCGCGCTCACGTCCGCGGCGACCGCGCCTTTCCTGCGGGCCGCACTGCGCGGCAACCAAGACGACGATCCCCGCGCGCTGCCCCTCGCCGCCGAACCGGAACCGGCCCTGCCGGCGCCTCGTGTGCTGCATCTGCTGGGAGCGCGGGAGAACAACCTCAAGGACGTCAGCCTCACCCTGCCCCATCACCGGCTCAACGTCGTCACCGGCGTCTCGGGCTCGGGCAAGTCGACCCTCGCCTTCGACATCATCTTCGCCGAGGGCCAGCGGCGCTTCATGGAATCGATGTCGCCCTACGCGCGACAGTTCGTGGAGCAGCTCCCGCGCCCCGCGATCGACCGCCTGAGCGGCATCCCGCCGACCGTCGCCATCGAGCAGCGCGTCACCCGCGGCTCGCGCAAGTCGACCGTCGCGACGATCACCGAGGTCGCGCAGTACCTGCGGCTCCTCTACGCGCGCCTCGGCGTGCAGCACCATCCCGACACCGGCCGCCCGGTGACGCCGATGTCACCCCTCGCGCTGCGCCGGTTGCTCACGAAAGTTGTGACGGGCGACCCGCGCGCGAAGAAGGCGCGGCACCTGTACCTTTGCGCGCCGCTTATCCGTGGCCGGAAGGGCCATCACCAGCCCATCGCGACCTGGATCGGCGGGCAGGGTTTCACACTCATGCGCGCGGACGGAAAACTCACCCGCGTCGACGCGTTCCAGAAACTGGATCGTTACCGCGAGCACGACATCGAGGTCGTGGTCGCCGATCTCAAGGACCCGGCCGCGACCAAGCCCGAGCTCCGCGCCGCAGGAGCCGCGCTGGACGAGGCGCTCAGGCTCGGCCGCGGAACCTGCTTCCTGCTCACGCCAGGGGGGGACATCCTCTCGTGGTTCTCGACGGACCGGACCGACCGGGAGACGGGTGAATCCTTTCCGGAACTCGACCCGAAGAATTTCTCGTTCAACTCCCCGCGCGGCTGGTGTCCCTCCTGTCGCGGCCACGGCCGGGTTTTCCCGTGGATGCTGATTCCCGAGGAGGAGACGGAGGATGATCCAGCCGCACGGCTCCGCATCTTCGGGATCGACGACGCCTCTGACGTCGCGGAGGAAGGCGAAGCGTGCCCGGAGTGTTCGGGCGAACGCCTGAACCGCGTGAGCCGGTCGGTGCGGCTGCAATTCCGTCAAGGCGACGCGCCGCTTTCGCTCCCGGCGCTGCTGGCATCGACTCCGGGCGAGCTCCTCCAACGCCTACGGCGCCTGGAACTCGACCGCCGCGGGCGCCTCATCTTCGCGGACGTGCTCCCGCAGATCGAGGGGCGCCTAAAGTTCCTGGATGAGGTGGGGCTCGGCTACCTGCCGCTGGATCGCCCGACCGATACGCTCTCGGGCGGCGAGGCGCAGCGCATCCGGCTTGCGGCGCAACTTGGCTCGAATCTGTCCGGGGTGCTCTACGTGCTCGACGAGCCGAGCATCGGGCTGCACGCGCGCGACAATGAGCGCCTGATCGGCACCCTCGGCCGACTCCGCGACCGCGGGAACACGCTGCTGGTGGTCGAGCACGACGACGAGCTGATGGATCGTGCCGACGTGATCGTCGACCTCGGTCCCGGCGCGGGTGTCCACGGCGGGGAACTGCTCGCCTGCGGGTCGCCGGAGGAGATCCGCGAAAATAAACGATCACTCACCGGTCGCTTTCTGGCACGCGGCATCGCGCATCCCCTGCGCGGGGAACGGCGTTCGCTGCCCGGCCGGGAGGAGAAAGGTGCTTGGCTCACGCTCACCGAAGCCCGCTTCCGCAACCTCCGGGGCTTCGATCTCCGGATTCCGCTGGCCCGTCTCACGATGGTGGCCGGCCCGAGCGGAGCTGGAAAATCCACTTTGATCCGCGATTTGCTCCGTCCCGCGGTCGAGCACGCCATCAAGGAGCGGAAAGCCAACCTCAAGGGCGGCGCGTTCGGTCGCACGGCCGGGCTTGAGGACGGACCGCCGCCCTTCGGGGAACTGCGTGGCGCGGCCGGCTTCCGCCGCGTGATCGAGGTCGACCAATCACCCATCGGAAAGACCCCGCGCTCCACGCCGGCGACATACCTCGGGATCTTCGACCTCATCCGGCAATATTTCGCGGGCCTGCCGGAGTCCAAGATCCGCGGCCACACCGCCTCACGCTTCTCGTTCAACACCACCGGCGGACGCTGCTCCGCCTGCGAGGGCGCGGGGCGCATCAAACTCGAAATGGCGTTCATGCCGGATGTTTACCTGCCGTGCGACAGTTGCGGCGGTTCCCGCTACGGTCCGGATCTCGCTGACATCACCTGGAAGGGCCGCTCCATCGGCGGCGTGCTCGCGCTCACGTTCGACGAGGCCGCGGAGTTCCTGGATTTCCACCCGCACCTCGCCGCGGTCTGCCGGCTGATGGTCGATTGCGGCCTCGGCTACCTCACGCTCGGCCAAAGCTCACCCACGCTGTCCGGAGGCGAGGCGCAACGCCTGAAACTGGTTTCGGAGCTGGCGGCGGGGCTTGCCTCGTTCCGCGAGCGCGGCCGCGGCGAGACCCCGCGCAACCTCTACCTGCTAGAGGAGCCCACCATCGGCCTGCACCTGAGCGACTGCGAGAAACTGATCCGCGTGCTGCACTCGCTGGTCGACCAGGGGCACACCGTGGTCGTCATCGAGCACCACCTGGACCTGCTGGCGGAAGCGGACCACCTGCTGGAACTCGGACCGGATGGCGGACCGGAAGGCGGCGAGCTCCTTTACCAGGGAACACCAGAGGGCCTGCTTAAGGTCCGCCGCAGCCCGACCGCCCCTTACCTGAAGAAGCTCCTGGGCAAACGCGCCCCCGCCGGGAAGTGAAGCTCAGGCGGACGCCCTCTCCACGCTGGCATCGTGCGCCTGCGCGGCGTCCTGCACGACCTTGATGAGCTCCGCGACGGCGACGGGCTTCAGCAGGTAGCGGAAAAGCGCGGCCTCGTTGACGCTGCGCAGCAGCATTTCCGGTTTCATGTAGCCGGTGACCAGAATGCGCTGCATGTGGGGAAACTCCTCCCGGGCGCGCACGAGAAAGTTCATTCCATTGCCGCCCGGCATCAGATGGTCAGCGATCACGACCTTGAAAGCCCGGCGCTGGAGTTGGAAATCGGCGTCGCGCGTGTTGGTCGCGCGCGTGACATCGAAGAATGGGCTGAGCGCCGCCTCGAACACATCCAGCAATGATTCCTCGTCGTCGATGATGAGGACGGAGTCACGACTGACCTCCTTGGATTGCAGGGCAGGCTCGGGAGACATCGGACGTACCGTGGTTTCCACCTCACCGGAGGCAAACCGATTTCAGTGGCGCGACGGCGATCGTTTTTGTTGCCAGTGCCACGGCGGACGACTGCGCTCCCCTCGATGGAAAGCGCTGCGGCAAAACTGATCGAGGCGATCCGGGGTGGTACAACGGCCGCCCTTCCGGCCGGCGAAATCACCGGGGAGGCCCTGACCCGGAGAAACGCCTCCGGCAACACGCCGCTGCATCTCGCGGCCAAGCACGGCCGGCTTCGCGACCTTCCGCCCGGGATGCTGACGCGCGATCACCTCACGCTGCGCAACGACGCCGGCTACACTCCCCTTCATCATGCCGCGTTGGGCGGGCACCTTGATCAGGTCCCGGTCTCGATGTTGATCGCGGAAAACCTCGGCCTGAGCAGCAATGCCGGCCTGACCGTGCTGCACTCCGCCGCGGCCAGCGGTTTCCTCTCCCAAGTTCCGCCGACCCTGCTCACCGCCGCGGCCGTCCTCACGCGCTCCGGTGTCGGCAACACCCTGCTGCACGAGGCCGCCGAGAACGGGACCCTCGACCGGATGCCCCGCGCATTCATCACCTCCGCGAATCTCGCCACGCGTAACCTCGGCGGGGAGACAGTCCTCCACGTGGCGGCGTTCAACGGCCATCTGGATCAGGTTTCCCCCGAACTTCTGACCTCCGAGGCCCTGCGGGAGCAGACCAGCGCGGGCGACACCGTTTTCCACGCGGCCGCCATCTCGGGACATCTGGCCCAGATTCCGGCCGCGCTGCTCACGGCCGTGAATCTTACCGTGCCGAGCAAAACCGGCTTCACGGCGATCCATGCCGCGGCGGAGACCGGGCAACTCGACCGTATCCCGGCCGCCCAATTCACTCCGGAGCTTTTGCTCACGCGGAATGACAACGGCGACACCCCGCTCCACGCGGCGGCGGCCGAAGGCCACCTCGATCAGATTCCTCCCGCGCTCCTCACGCGCACCGCCACCGGCACGCGCAATTACGAGGGACTCACCGTAGCGGCGCTGGCCAAGCAAAGCGGACACTTCGATCAGATTCCCCGTCACGCGCGTCCGTTGCCGCCCGGCTTTGCCGGTTGGCTCCTCGGACTCTTCCTGCGCGGCGGGAAGTGAGGCCGCCGTCTACTCCAGACCGAGAGCCTTGCGGCCCGAGTCGGAAATCATCTGCGGGGTCCATTGCGGATCCCACACGATGTGCACCCGGGCGGTAGCGACGGACGGCAGCTTCAGGATCTTTTGCCGCGCATCCTCGGCGATCACCGGTCCCATGCCGCAGCCTGGCGCGGTCAGGGTCATCTTAACGTCCACGGAGCGCGCGCCGTCGGCGGCGCTCTCGACCGCGAGATCATAGATCAAGCCGAGATCAACGATGTTGACCGGAATCTCAGGGTCGAAGCACGTCCGCAACGCACCCCAAACGGCTTCCTCGCTGAACTCGCCCGCGGCCGGTTCCGCCACCTCCGCGGCGGCCTGGTGGCCCTCGATCGCGGCGGCGTCGCCCGCGGAGATACGAAAAAGTCCACCGTCGGTGCGGACGGTGACGTTGCCGCCGAGCGTCTGCGTGATGAAGACGCGGGTGCCGGCCGGCAGGGTCACGACCTGGCCGGACGGAATCATGGTGGCCGCGCACTCGCGCGTGAGGGTGTTTTCGCTGGGCATGGAAGTAGTGGCTATCAACGGATCGCGATGCTGAGGGGCAGCCGGGCGTAAACCCCGGCCGGGTCGTTGAAGGAACGTAAGGCGCGAAGTTCCGACTCCAGCCGGCCGGCAAGGTCGCCGAGCGGTCCACGCACGGAACGCGCGGCACCGGGCAACCGACGTTCAAGAATCTCCTGCAGGGCCTCGATGAATTCCTTCTGGCGCGGATACTCGATCACGCGCGGACTCTCGCCAAGACCGGCGCGCTTCGCGGCGTGCGCCAAGGCGGCATCCAATCCGCCGATCTCATCAACCAATCCGCGAGCGAGCGCCTCGCGCCCCGACCACACCCGGCCCTGCGCGATCGCCTCGACCTGCTCGGGGGTGAGTTTACGTCCCTCGGAGACCTTCGCGACGAACTCACCGTAGATCCAATCCACCATGCGCTGCAGCACCGCCATCTCCTCCGGAGTCTTGGCCCGAGTGATGGTGAGGGCGTCGGCGAAACGGCCGGTCTTCACCGTGTCGAACGAAACACCGAAGTCGGCCGCGAGGCGCTGGACGTCGAATTGCAATCCGAAGACGCCGATCGAACCAGTGATGGTCGAGGACTCCGCGAAGATGCGGTCGGCCGGTGCGGAAATCCAGTATCCGCCCGACGCCGCGTAACTCCCCATCGAGACGATCAGCGGCTTCGCTTCGCGGATCAAACGCACCTCGCGCTGGATAACCTCCGAGGCGGATGCGCTGCCGCCGGGACTGTTCACCCGGAGCACGACGGCCTTCACATTCGAATCCTGCCGCAGTTTGCGCAGGGTGCGCGATAACTCCGATCCGCCGATCTCGCCGATGTTCCCCTCCCCGTCGACGATCTCCCCCTCCGCGTAGACCACGGCGATCCGACCCTTCGCGGAGGACTTCTTCCCGGCCTCGGGCGCGCCGCCGTCCTTCAGTTGCTTCGCATACTGGGCAAGCGCGACCTGGCGGAACGGTTCCTTCGAGCCCGCGCGGCCGGTGCGAGCCTTAAGGTCCTCGTAGATCTCATCCCGGTAGGCCACGCGGTCGACGAGCTTGGCCTCCAGCGCCGGCTGCGCGCGGATCATGCCCTCGCGGTCGACGACCCCTTGGATTTCCGCGGACTCGAGCTTTCGGGTCTTGGCGATGTCGGCCAGCAGCACGCTCCAGATGTCCCCGAGCAATTGCGTGACCTCCTCGCGATTCTCGGGGCTCATATCACGGCGGGTGAACGTCTCTACCGCCGACTTGTATTTGCCGACGCGCGTGACCTGCACGTTGACGCCGTATTTCTCGAACAGACCGGCGAAGAACATCGGCTGGCTCGCGAGTCCGGGCATCAAAATCATCCCGTAAGGATCGAGCGCGAGGTTGTCCGCCGCCGACGCGACGTAGTACGTGCGAGTCGTGGCTTGCGTGAGGTAGGCCTGCACCGGTTTTCCAGCCGCACGGAAATCCTCGAGCGCGGTCCGCAACTCGCGGAGCGCAGCGTAACCGGAGCCGAAATCCGCCGGGGAGAGGTCGCCCGTCAGGTAAACTCCCGTGATCCGCTCGTCTTTCGCCGCGGCCCGCAGGGCGCGGGTTACCGTGCGGAGCTGGACCGACTCCGGACCGCCGCCCAGCGGCCCGAGATCGAGTTCCGCCGGTGCGTCGGTGAAGTTGGTCGAGAGGTTGAGGACCAGGTAGGAGCCCTTTTCGAAGGCCGGGGCGGAGGAATCCCGGCCGCCAAGCGCGACCAGCGCCGCAATCCCGCCGATCAAGAGGAACACGCCACCGACGGAGAAGAGCAACAACCCCACGAGGGTGCCCGCGAGCGAACTCAGAAAGTTCTTCATGTGGCGCGGACCGTACGCGCTTTATCCTGATCCTCCAGTAGAAAGCCAAACGCGTCGGAAACGCGGTGGCTCAACGAGCCGTCTCAGGCCGAACCGGCGCCCTTGCAGGGCTCGCATCCGGCCCCGGCGCGCTCCCTCCGTCCACCCACACCCCCTCGATGAGCACGGTCTTCGGATTGGCCGGCGGCCCAAAGCTGTTGGCATGCAGCTGCTCCACCACCAGATCGACGGCGGCCGCGGCCACCCGCTCGTTATTCTGGTCAATGCCGCTGCAACCCATGAGGGGCTCCACCAGGTGGAGATGCGCGAAGCCGAGCCGTCGGCCCGACCGGCGCGCCGCTCCCTCCACCATGGCGCGGACCCCCAGCTCGGAGCTGACCACGACATCCGGCCTCTCACGACGCACCCACGCCTGCAGCGCCGTCCGCGTGATTTCCTCCTCGTACAAGAGCGGGAAGGCGCCTTCACCCGCGGGATGGTCGTGCCGGGCGAGCAGGACCGACGACAACCAATGCCGCCGCGCGCGGAGGTCCTCGTGTCGGGTCACAGCCAACCCGATGCGCCGGTAGCCCCGCTCCGTCAGGCTCGCCAGCGCCAGCTGCACGGACTGCAACTGGTGATTCACCGCCCGGTGGAGCCGCGGCGACTCGAGAGAGAACCCGATCGCCGCCGAAGCGAAGGACTCCCACCCCGCCTCCAGCCGCGTTCCCGTGCGAGGGAAAGGCGCGAAGACCACCCCGCGGATGCCGCGGCCGGCGAGCACCCGCTGGAGTCGTTCCTCGCTCAAGCCGCCGGGCCCAAGACGGAACAGCTCCAACGCATAACCTTGCCGGCCCGCCTCGTCGCGCGCGCCAACACGGAATCGTTGTAGCGACGCCCGTGCCTGGGGCGGCATTTCCTCCGGAAAACTGTCGATGTAGGCCAACACATGCGCGTCGCGCCGGCGAGGATGTCGACCGCGCAGCCCGGCCATCAACGCCGCGACGAGGGGGTTGCGGCGGTAGCCCAGACGCTCGGCCGCGCTTTCGATGCGGGTCCTAGTCGGCTCCGGGATGGAAGGATCGCGGCGCAGGGCGAGCGAGACCGCCGCCACCGACACGCCTGCCGCCCGGGCGACGTGTTTCATGGAGGGACGGACGGGGCGTGGCACTTAACGATTCAAGTAAACTTGCTCTCGCGTAGGCAAGGCGGTCGCGGTCGCATCGGTCCTACCACCCCGCTCCCACTCATGCCCCGGAATGCACCCGCCCTGACCGCCCTTTTGATTTTCACCGCGACCGCGGTTCCCGCGCAGGTCGCACCGCCGCCGACCGGCGGGGGAAACGTGGTCACCCTGACCCCGTTCGAAGTCGCGGAGAACCAGGACCGCGGCTACGCCAGCCAGGACACGCTCGCCGGTTCGCGGCTGCGCACCAACCTGCGCGACATCGCCGCCGCGATCTCGCCGATGACAGCGGAGTTCCTCCGGGACATCGCCGCGACCAACGTCGAGACGGCAATGGAGTACGCGATCGGCACGCGGGTGGAGACCGATGACGCGCGCGCGGCCGGTCCGGTGGGCGACGGATACAACGACTCCGTTCGCTCCATCCGCGTGCGCGGCCTGCCCGGCGCCGGCCGCAGCCTGAATTTCTTCGGGGCTCCGGGCGAGATCGACACCTACATGATGGACCGGATCGAGCTCTCACGTGGTCCGAACTCGATCCTTTACGGCTTCGGATCGCCCGCCGGCCGCATCAACGTCGCGAGCAAACAGGCGCAGACGAACCGCGACGCCTACTCCGTCACACACCGCATCGACGATTGGGACGGGCAGCGCTGGTCCTTCGACGCCAACGTTGTGCCGATCAAGGACCGTTTCGCTCTGCGCCTGAACGGCCTCCGCGGCCGCGACGGCACCTGGCGCGCCGCCGGCTACAACGACCAGGATCGCGTTTTCCTCGCCGCGAAGTGGCAGGTTGACCGCCGGACGACGCTCAAGGCCGAGTACGAGCAGGGGAAGATCGCGCGCTTCGTGCCGCGGCCGTTCTTCGCGAACGACCTCTCGTCGACGTGGGTCGACGCCGGCCGGCCGTCGTTCAACAACTTCTCCGCCACCTACGTTCCCGGCACCGCCGGGACGGGCGCGACCGGCACGCCCGGCACACCGATCCGCAATTCCGGCGCCACGGCGTTGACCGGCATCCTCGAGCGCTCCGGCGGCGATTGGGTCGTGGTGTCCGACCGGTTCCCCTACGCGCAAAACTACCGCCAGTTCACGACCTCGAATTATCCGAGCGGTTCGCTCCTCGCGAACGACTTCGCGCTCGGGCGTTCCAACCCGCGCGCCGTTCCGGAGGCGAACTGGGTGCGTGGAAATTTCGACGTGCAGTTCGGCTCGGTCTACTTCCAGCGTGAGCTGCTGCGGGATCTCAACGTGGAGCTGGCGTTCAACCGCCAGCTGAGCCGTACCGTAACGCGGAATCTCGCCAGCTGGAACTACTACGGGGTCGCCGCGGATCCCAATCGCTACCTGCCCAACGGCCAGCTGAAGCCGGCCGACATGCAGTACTACTTCGACGTGTCACCCGATTACCGACCGAGCAGCACGCGGGTCAACCAGGGGCGCGTGACCCTGTCGTACGAGCGCCGCGTGCGCGACCTCGTCACCCTCCGCCTCGCCGGCCTTGGGGAGCTGGGCGCCACGGACGCCCGCTCCGAGATCCTCCAGCAGTACTGGCTGAAGGGGACCTCGCTGACCAGCGGCGGCGTGTTCAACGCCACTCCCGAAAACGGCGCCAACACCGTCTACTACCGCTACTACCTGCGCGACCTTGCCGTGCTCAACGATCCCAACTTCCGGATCCCGGCGCCCTACGACCTCTCCGCGCCGGTCAAGTACCAGGACCCGGCGACCGGTGCCGTGCGCGACATCTACATGCGGCAATTCAACCGCTCGCAGGGCAACATCGGCTACGTCGATCGCCGCACCGGCGCCTGGATGGGCGTCGCGCAGGCCTATTTCCTCAAGGATCGGCTCGTCGGCACGTTCGGCTACCGCAAGGATCGACTGAAGAACTGGGTCGGCGTCGCCTTCCGCGATCCGGAGGCCGAGCGCATCGCGCCCAACACGGGCGTGTGGACGCCGGCGGACCCCAGCACCGCGAAGTCCACGACGTTCAACGGCCAGACCCGTACCGTCGGCGCGGTCGCCCACGTGCTGCCGTGGTTCTCCATCTTCGCGAACGCTTCCAACAGCGTGAGCACACCCGGCACCAACTACATCACCCCGGCCGACGTGAAGAAAACCGGCCTGGCCGACCTCGTGCCCTCCCCGTCCGGCAAGACCACCGACTACGGCGTGAAACTTTCCCTGCTGAAGAACCGGCTCTCCCTCACCGCCACGCGCTTCCACACCATCTCCCTCAAGGAGTTCGGCTTCTCCGGTTTCAACAAGGGCAACATCGTCAACATCTGGAACGCCCTCGGGAATTCCACGGCTCTGCCCGCGGACGAGACCGCCTTCGCGTTGGCGCAGGCGCAGGTGATGAACATGGTGCAGGGCTACACGCAGAATTCGGAAAGCCGCGGCACCGAGATCGAGATCGTGGGCCAGGTCACCAGCGGTTGGTCGCTCTCGGTCAACTTCGCGCAGAATAACTCGACGCGCACGAACATGGCACCGGAATACCGCGCCTACATCGATCACTGGAAACCCTATTGGCTGAAGTACCGCGACCTCTCGATCACCCAGAACATCAACCAGCCGCGCCCCCAGCGCGCCCCCGGCTTCCAGGACTGGAACACCCCCGCCATCATCGCGGGCACCGGCGACTTCACCCTCAACACCGACTCGGTGAACGAGGCGATCGCCGACGCCGAGTCCGCCTTCTTCGACAACCCCTACGTCTTCGAGGGCAAGCGCTTCGTCGGCGACCCGCTCTACACCGTGAACTTGCGCACGCGGTACGACTTCCGCGAGGGCTTCCTGAAGGGCTTCTCCGTCGGCGGCGGCACGCGCTGGCGCGTCAACCGCATCGCCGGCGCGCGGACCGACTACTCGGTCACCCCGGGCTCCGACTTCACGGACAAATGGAACGGTCGCACGATCGACAGCGTGACGCTCGTCTCGGCGAAGGACCAGAACGTCTACGACCTGCAACTCGGCTACTCTCGCCAGGTCTTAAACCGCAAGGTCCGCTGGAGCGCGCAGCTCAACATCAACAACGTCCTCGATCAGCGGGAGCTCATCGTGAACAACATCCACCCGCGCACGCTCAGCCCGCTCACTTTCCGCTATCAGGATCCGCGGCAGTTCGTTCTCACGAACACCTTCGGCTTCTAGTCCGGATCCGGGGCCTGGTTCAGTTACCCGGCGACGGCTTGCTCCCGGCGCGGGTGGCGGTTTCGTGCCGGCATGCGCCGCCTGCTCACCGCCCTCCTCCTCGCCCCCGCCATGTTCGCGCAATCCGCTCCCTTGCAATCCATCGCCGATGCCGCCGTCCGCTCGACGCTCACGCGCTTCGCACCGGAAAAACTGAAACCCGAGGAGATCGCGCTCACCCTGGTCGACCTGCGCGACCCCGCGAAACCCGAACGGGCCGGTGTACGCGGCGGCGAGATGATCTACCCCGCCAGCGTCATCAAGTTGTTCTACCTCGCCGCTACCCATCGCTGGATGGAGGACGGACGTCTTACCGACACCCCGGAGGTCCGGCGTGCGATGAAGGATATGATCGTGGACTCGTCCAACGACGCCACCCACTACCTGATTGATCTGCTCACCGGCACCACCAGCGGACCCGAATTGCCCGACGCGGAAATCGGCGGCTGGTTCGAGCGGCGCAATGCCGTCACCCGCTACTTCACGGGCCTCGGCTACACGGGCGTCTACGCGCACAAGAAGCCGTGGGGCGACGGTCCCTACGGCCGCGAATCTCAGGCGATCCGCCTTTACGAGCCGAAGCGCAACATGCTCACCACCGACGACACGGCGCGGCTCCTCGTCGAGATCGTCAACGGGAAGTGCGTCACACCCGCCCGCAGCCGCGAGATGTTGGAGCTGATGAAGCGCGACCCCGCGGCCCCGACCTCCGACCCCGACGACCAGGCGAAATTTTCCGGCCCGGGCCTACCCGCCGGCACGCGCCTGTGGTCCAAGGCCGGCTGGACGAGCCAGACCCGCCACGACGCGATCTACGTCGAACTGCCGGGCGGAGCCCGCTTTGTTTTGGTGACCTTCACCGTCGGCCACGCTTCCAACCGCGAAATCCTGCGCCACGCGGCGTCGGAAGTTTCCCGCGCGATGGCGGCGCGTTGAGCACGGGCTCGGGGCTTGCCGCGGCCACGCGCGGCGCGAATGCTCGCGGCACCCTATGAGCAATCCCCTCACCCGCCGCGCGCTCCTGCGCCGCGGCATCCCCGGCATCATCGCCGCCGGCCTCGCGCCCCAGGTCGTTTCCGCCCGTCTTTTCGGTAAATCCGCGCCGAGCAACCGCCTCACGATCGGGCTCGTCGGCAACGGCCTCATCTGCAACGCGCACGCCGGCACGCTGCTCGGCCTCACCGACGACTGCCGCGTCATCGCCACGTGCGACGTCGTGCGCGCCAAGGCCGAGAAGATGCGCGACCGCATCGAGACCAGCTACGGAAAGTCCAAGGACTCCGGCGGCCGCTCGGGCGACGTCCGCATCTTCGCCACTCACGAGGAACTCGTGGAGCGCGACGACATCGACATCGTCTTCGCCTGCACCCCGGACCACTGGCACGCCGCGGTTTCCGCCGCCGCGATGCGCGCCGGGAAGGACGTCTACTGCGAGAAGCCGCTCACGCTTACCGTTCGCGAGGGCCGCACCCTGGTGAACATCGCCCGCTCGCACGGCCGCATTTTGCAGACAGGCACTCAGCAGCGCTCGAACAAATCTTTCCGTAAGGCCGCCGAGATCGTGCGCAACGGCTGGATCGGCGACATCAAGGTCATCCGCACGCGCCTCGGGAAATTCCCCGAGGCGCTGCCGTTGCCCGAGGAGCCCGTGCCGGCGGGTTTTGATTACGACCGCTGGCTCGGACCCACGCCGTGGCGCCCCTACAATGAGAAGCGCGTGAAGGGCGACTACGGCGGCGGCTGGCGCTGCTTCTTTGAGTACGGCGGCCGTAAGAACGGCGACTGGGGCGCCCATCATTTCGACATCATCCAGAACGCCCTCGGCATGGACGGCGGCGGCCCCGTCGAGTTCATCCCCAAGGGCTACGAGGGCTGCGAGTTCCAGACCCACGTCTACGCGAACGGCGTCCGCGTTGAACGCGACGATGACCTCGCCAAGTCGATGATCGAGTTCCGCGGCACCAAGGGCACGGTTTGGGTTTCGCGTGACGATTTCCTCGAGACCGACCCGCCGGAGCTGGCGGCCCGCCCGCTGCGCGGCGAGGACGTCCACCTCTACGCGAGCGACCACCATCATCTCGACTTCTTCAATTGCGTCCGCACCCGACGCCATCCGATCGCCGACGTCGAGGTCGGTCACCGCACCGCCACGATCTGCCACCTGAACGTGATCGCCGCCAAGGTCGGCCGGCCTGTCCGCTGGGATCCTGCCAAGGAGGAAGTCATAGGCGATCCGCTCGCCGCTAGCCTCCTAGACCGTCCGCGCCGCGCCGGCTACGCGCTGCTCTGAGGCGAAAGGAACCACCATGAATCACCGCTCCTCCCTCGCCCTGCGTCTCATCGCCGCGTTCGCCGTCCCGGCGCTGCCCGCGCTCCACGCCGCCGAGCGCGCCCCCGCGCTCGCGTCGCTCACCTACTCCGGCGACCAGTCCGCCCTCGAGGCGCTCGACCGCGAGCTCATCGCCGCGGGCAAGAACACCGCCAAGCTTACCACCCTCCGCGGCTCCCTGCTCGCCGTGTTGCGCCATCGCGACGCCACCTTCGCCGGCCGGCAGGCCGCCGCCCAGCGGCTCGGGCTCGTGCTTGCCGCGTTGCCACCCGCCGAACGCGCCGCCGATTACCGCCCGCTTTCCACGTTGCTGGAAGACCCGCTCAACTGCGACGTGGCCCGGCTCGCGCTGGATCCGGCTCCCGGCGCCGTGGTGGATCAGATGTTCACGGCCGCCTTGGAGAAGGCATCCGGTGCTCATCGCGTTTCGCTGCTCACGTCGCTCGGCTCCCGCCGCGTGGCTTCCGCTGTGCCGTCGCTCGCGCGCCTTGCGAGTGACACCGATCCCGCGACCGCCCTCGCCGCGATCCGCGCACTGACGTCGATCGGCGGCGCGGCGGCCGACGCCGCGCTGAAGTCCGCGACCGGCGCCACTCCCGCCGCCCGGGTCGCCGCGCGGTTGAAAGTCATCTCCGGTCTTTCCGGCGAAACGGCCCTCGCCTCGCTGGCCGAGATCGAACGAGACACCACGTTGCCCGCCGCTTCGCGCCGCGCCGCTTTCCGGCAACTGCTCGATCGCGATGCGGCCGCCTCGCTTCCGCGCCTGAAAGAGGCGCTGCAAGGTTCCGATTGGGACCACAAGGAAGTCGTCTTGGAGGCGATCACCACTTCTCCCAACCCGGAGCGAATCAACCTCCTCGTCGCCGGGCTCGCCGGCTGGGACGCGCCCACCCAGGTGGCTACGATCGGGATCCTCGCCCGCACCGGTGCTGCTTCGGCGGTCCCCGCGATTTCCGCCGCCGCGCGCGGTGCTCGTCCGGAGATCCGCGAGGCCGCGCTCGAGGCGCTCGGCTCGCTGCCGGGCTCCACGGACACAGCCTCGTTACTGCTCGGCGTCGCTTCCGGAACCGAGGACGCCGCCAAAGCCGCCCGCCGCAGCCTCGCGCGCCTGAAGGGCCCCGGGGTCTCGGAGGCGATTCTCGCGGCCGCGGAAAGAGGCGAAAACGCGTCCCGGGCGTCGGCCTTGGAGGCCATCGCCGCACGCAATCTCTCCGAGGGCATCCCGCTGCTGCTCCGCGCGCGCGAAGCCTCCGAGGCCGCGATCCGCAACGCCGCCCTCGCCGCGCTCGCCGAGATCGGCCCCTACTCCTCGCAAGCCGCAGTCATCGCCTGGGCTGTGGCGGCAACCGACGACACCGAGCGCACCCGCGCGCTGCGCGCGGTGGTTGCGGTCACCCAGCGCGGCACCGACGCCGCGACCCGGGCCAAGCCGCTTTTCTCGGCGATCGAATCCGCACCACCCGAGGCCGCCGAGCGCCTGCTCGGCGCCCTGCCGCGCCTCGGCGGCGATGCGCGCGGCGCAGGCTACGCCCTCCTCGCCGCCCGCCCCGACGCGAAACTTTCCGCCGCCGCGGTC
>JBEGJD010000084.1:0-4083 GCA_041184765.1 Verrucomicrobiota bacterium
TCGCCTCGCTTCACCTCGTATTCGAGACGGATGCGCAGCAGCGGCCGATCGTGAAGACGCGTCACGATCGTGACCGTGTCGTCATAGACCGCCGGACGCAGATAACGGGCGGAAACCTCGAGCACCGGTAAACGAAACCCCTCCTCTTCCAATTGGCGGTAAGGCAGGCCGAGTTCCTTCAGGAGGGTCGTCCGACCGACTTCGAACCAGGGCAGGTAATTGCCGTGGTACACGACGCCCATCATGTCGGTTTCCGCGTAGCGGACCGTGACCTGGGTACGGGATTCAATCACGGGCAACCTCCAGGTGCTCTCCCCGGAAAAGCGCTTCCGCGGAAGCCTTCCAACAATTGCGTCCCGCCCACTCGCGACCGGCGTCGCCCAGACGGAGCCGGAGGTCGCGATCGTGGATTAAACGTTCAAACGCCGCCGCGAGCTGCGCGGGACGATTTTCCGGAACCAGCAAACCGGTGTGCCCATCAACCACGGCGTCGGCCACGCCACCCACGTGATGCGCCACCACCGGGAGGCCGTGCGCGGCGGCTTCCAAGTAGACGAGACCGAAACCTTCGATGCTCCGATCCAGTTGGCGGCTCGTCATCGCGAAGATGTCGGCGTCCTCATAAACTTCGGAGAGTTCCTCATCCGGCAGGTTGCCGAGGAAACGCACCGCCAGATCGGGGAACCGCGCCGCCCGTTCCCGCAACGTCTCCTCGTACCCCCCTTTGCTTTGACCGCCCACAATCCGGTACTCGAGCCGTGATCGCACCTCGGCGGGAAGCGACTGCAACGCCTCGAGGGTCTCCAGCTGTCCCTTGCGGGGATGCAGCCGCCCCACTGTCAAAACCACGACCTTGTCCCGCGGAGCCCGCTCACGCGGCGCCACCACCGCGAAGTCGGAACGCAACGCCCCGGGGGTCAGGGTGATCCTGTCCGCCGCTTCCGGGAAATGGTTGAGCAGCAGCTCCTGGGTATAGGTGCTGAGGGTGCTTACGCGGGTCGCGCGGCGGATGAGGCCTCCCGCCAACCGGCGACGGAGCGGACTGGCGGCGAAAGTGAGGATCTCGGAACCGTGGAAGGTGAGAACGAGCCGATGCGGCCGGAAAGCGCGGAAGAACTGCAGCAGCATCATCGTCAGCATCGGCCCCGGTTCCGGCAGGTACACGGTGCCCCGGCGTAAACGCCGGCGATGCCGGATCAATTCACGCGCCAGCTGAAACTGACAGGTGAGGTCCTGCGTCCCCCGCAAAGGCAGCCGCCGCAGACGGAAGGGCCAATCAGCCTTTTCCGCCGAGGGCGGGGCCGCCTGCGCCCAAACCTCAACCTCATGACCCAAATCCGCCGAAGCCCGGGCGATCTCCTCCGCGAACGTGGCGATCCCTCCCCGCCGAGGATAAAACTCGTGGGTGATGAGGGTTACCGGCTCAAAACCGGCGGCCGTTGTGGAGACGCTCATGCAACGCAAAGGCCGGCAACGGCACAGGACGCCGCCGACCCGCGGGCATCAAGCGAACGCACCCTCCGCGACGCAAGCGCGCTTGGCATATGACCAGCTGATCAGAATTAAGGGGTTTACTTTGCCGGCCACCGTAACTTACAAAGCCAACACAATGTCAGAAGGAGTTTCCACCAATCCGGGCGTGAGCAAGTCGCCAGTTCCGGCGCACAAGCCCTTCGGTCCGGAAGACGAGGCGGCACTCCGCGAGTCCCTAAAAAGGTGCTCACCGTCCACTTTCGAGGCCGCCGTCCAGTTTCGTAAGACTGGCAATGCTGAACATGTTCCGGCGGTGGTGATCGGCGTGATCGAGCGTTTCGTCGAGCCCGACCTTCGGATCAAGCTCAAGGACGCCGACGACGATCTTCGCCTGATCGAGGACCTCGGAATCGATTCCCTGACGATGATGGAAATCGTCATCCTCGTGGAGGACGTCCTCCAGATGTCGATCAACAATGAGGAACTCCGGAACCTGCGGACCGTGGGCGACGTGAAGACCTTCATCGACTGCAAGATTCGGGGTTTGCCGCTGCCGAAGCCGACCAAGTTCCTCCCGATCGAGCACATCGGCACCGTGATGCCGATCCAGCCGCCGTTCCTCTTCCTGAACGAGGCCTCGGTCAGCTCCACTTCGGCGAACGGGAAGTATAAGATCACCGGCCAGGAGTTCTTCCTGCAGGGACATTTTAAGGACAATCCGGTCATGCCGGCCTCGATCATGCTCGAGGCCCTCGGGCAGTTGGGCGTGCTCTACCTCCTCGAGGGAGCCCCCGCCGAACCCGGCAAGATGGTCAGTCCGCAGACGATCTTCTTCACCGGCTGCGAGGGCGTCCGCGCCCACCGGATCTGCAAGCCCGGTGAAATCCTCACCCTTTCGATCAAGCCGAAGCGCATGAAGATGCCGCTCGCCACCTTTGAGGGCTCGATCCGCGTTGGCCAGGACAAGGCGGTGATCGTCGAGGAACTCACTCTCACCTACGGTTTCGTGGACGCGGTGAACGCGCCGGTTCCGATCAACGGCAACGCTGACCACGCCCCGGCCCACGTGGAGGCGGCTCCCGCCGCCACTCCGCTCCGCGCGGCGATCAACGCCTAGGTTGCCACCGGGCCGCCGGGCCCCCAATTTTCCGCCCCGCGCGGAAAATCATGCCTCGAGTCTTCATCACCGGCCTCGGTTTTGTCACCAGCATCGGCAACGACGCCGCCACGGTGACCGCAAACCTTCGGGCGCTTCGGCACGGCTTCGAGCTCTACCCTCCGTTCCAGAAACCGGACATCCCTTGCAAGGTCGTAGGCACCGTGAAGGGGTTCAACACCGAGTCCGCTGACCCGGAAGACTGGACGTTTCCGGATCGCTACCGTCTCAAGCGGGAGTTGCTCCGCTCCATGGCTCCCAACGGGCTTTACGCCCATTGTGCCATGCTGCAGGCCGTCGAGGACGCCCGGCTCTCCGAGGCCGACATCTCCAATCCCGACACCGGTCTTTACGCGGCCTCCGGCGGCTCACCTTTCCTAACCCATCACCATCACGAACGCCTCCTGAAGATGGGCGTGATGCGGTGTTCCCCGATGGGAATCGTCGCCTCGATCGTCGGCACCCTGAACTTCAATCTGGTCGCGGCCTTCCGCATCAAGGGCTCCTCGTGCGGTTTCTCCTCCGCCTGCGCGTCGTCGGCCCACGCGATCGGTTTCGCCCTCGATGACCTGCAATTGGGCCGGCAGAAGCGGATGTTCATTGTCGGCGCCGAGGACGGAAACAATGACGCCATCCTGCCTTTCGCCGGGATGCGGACCCTCTCGCTGCAATCAGACCCGAACATCGCCTCGCGGCCGTTTGACGCGGCCCGCGACGGTTTCGTCGGCACCGGCGGAGCGACCGTCGTGGTGCTGGAAACCGAGGACGAGGTCATCCGCCGCGGGGTGAAGCCTTACGCGGAGTTGATCGGCTGGGGCCAAGCCTCCGACGGGCACAACGTGGCCATTTCCCACCCCGACGGCCACGGCCTGCTGGCGGCGATGCGCAACGCCCTGCGGCACGCGGGCGCGGCGGCGACCGACATCGATTACGTCAACGCGCACGCCACCTCCACGCTCATCGGCGACATCTCAGAAGCCCGGGCGCTGAAGGCCCTTTTCGGCGAGGCGCTGCCACGCGTGGCGGTAAGCAGCACGAAGGCCCTGACCGGCCATGGCCTCTCCCTCGCCGGAGCGATGGAGAGCGCGTTCTGCGCGCTCGCGCTGCGCGACGGCTTCATACCGGGCAACGCCCACCTCACGCGGCCGGACCCGGAGTGCGCGGCCCTCAATCTCCCGCGGACAACAGAGGAACGCGCCCCGCGGACCGTGCTGAAGAACAGCAGCGGCTTCGGCGGCGCCAACGTCGCGCTGGTCTACCGGCGCGCCGCCTGAACCGTGGCCGCGACCCGCGTTTCCGAGCTTCACCGCACTGCGTTCGTCACGGGCGCGAGCACCGGGCTGGGCCGGGCTTTTGCCGAGATACTCCTCGCGGACGGGGTGAGGGTCTGGGGCACCTCCCGTGATACGGCGCGGCTCGCGAGCTTGGCCGCGAAGCACCCGGACAACTTCACC
>JBEGJD010000085.1:0-3019 GCA_041184765.1 Verrucomicrobiota bacterium
CTCTTCGAGACCATCCTCGACCACGTCCCGCCCCCCTTCGCCAAGCCCAACGAGCCGTTCCACATGCTCGTTTCCAACATCGACTGGAGCGACTACGTGGGCCGTATCGCCATCGGCAAGATCCTCGGCGGCAAGGTGAACGTGGGCGACAACGTGTTCACCATCCGTCACGCCGACGGGAAGCGCATCCGCTCCAAGGTCACGAAGGTCTTCGAATACTCCGGCCTCGGAACGCAGGAGTCCGACGCCGGCGTCGCCGGCAACATTGTCGGCCTTTCCGGCTTCGAGGACATCGACATCGGCGACACCATCACGGCCGAGGAAGCCGGCCACGCCCTGCCCTTCACGCAGATCGATCCGCCGACACTCGAGATGCAGTTCTGCGTCAACGACGGCCCGCTCGTCGGCCAAGAGGGCAAGCTCGTCACCTCTCGCCAGCTCCGTGAGCGCCTTTTCCGCGAGCTGAAGACCAACGTGTCCATCAGCGTGGAGGACAGCGACCGCGCCGGCGTTTACAATGTGAAGGCCCGCGGCGCCATGCAGGTCGCCGTCCTCGTCGAGACGATGCGCCGCGAGGGGTATGAACTCCTCGTTTCGCGTCCGACCGTGATCGAGAAGGTCATCGATGGTAAGCGCTGCGAGCCGTACGAGACCGTCTGGATCGAAGTGCCCGACGAGTGCGTCGGCGGTATCATGCAGAACCTCGCCAACCGCAAGGGCCAGCTCACCAACATGGAGAAGCTGCCCCACTCCACGATGATCGAGGCCACCATCACTACCCGTGGCCTCATCGGCATGGAGATCGACGTGGTGAACATGACCAGCGGCCGCGGCGTCACCAGCCATCTCTTCAAGGAGTACGGCCCCTACGCCGGCGAGGTGCTCACGCGCATGACGGGCACACTCATCGCGACCGAGGCCGGCGAGACCACCGCCTACGCGCTCGTGATGTGCCAGGAGCGTGGAAAGCTCTTCGTGAGCCCCGGCGAGCAGGTGTACGAGGGCATGATCGTAGGCGAAAACCCGCGCAACGAGGACATCGCCATCAACGCAGTCCGCGAAAAGAAGCTCACCAACTTCCGCTCGCAGGGCGAAGGCGTCGCCACCGGCCTCACGCCCGCCACGAAGCTCTCGCTCGAGCGCGCGATCGAGTACATTGCCGCCGACGAGTTCGTCGAGGTCACGCCGAAGAATCTCCGCCTGCGCAAGCGCCTCCTCAAGGAGGTCGACCGTCGGAAGGTGGCCCGCGCTTCCAAGTCGGCGGAGTAATCACCCCGCCGCGGGCGGATCAGGTCAGCTCCTTCGGGAGCTGCTGCACCACCTTCTTGATGTCCTGCACCGCGTCGCGGTGGCAGACGAGCACGGCATCGGCGGTTTCCACCACCACGAGGTCCTTCACACCGCAGAGGGCGATGACGCGTCCGTTGCTGACGGCGATATTGTTGCCCGCGCCCGACGCGTACACCGCGCCGCGGGTCGCGTTGCCGGCGGCATCCGTCTTCAGGTGGCGCGGGAGCGCGGTCCAGAGCCCGACATCGTCCCAGTCGAATCCGGCAAGCAACGTCTCCACCGCCGACGCCTTCTCCATGATGGCGTAATCGACCGAAATCTTTGGCAGCACGGGGAAACGCTCCGCGAGGTACGAATGGAACCCACCCGCCGGAAACCCCCGGATGAACGTCGCCAGCTCCGGCGACTGCCGGTCCGCCTCGGCGAGGAAAGTGCGCACGCTCCAGAAAAACATCCCGGCGTTCCACGCGTGGTTGCCTCCGGCGACGTAGCGCTCGGCGGTCGCCGCGTCGGGTTTCTCCACAAAACGCCGCACCCGGCGGAAAATGCCGGATTCCCCGCGGCTCAATTCCTCCCCCATTTCGATGTAGCCGAAACCGGTCGCGGCATGGTCGGGCTTGATGGCAATGGTGAGGATCGCCCCACCCGAAGCCGCCCGGGGCAACGCCGCCGCCAACTGGCGCGCGAAACCCGCGCTGTCAGCGATGTAGGCGTCGGCCGGCAGCAGCGCCAGCGCGGCGTCGTCGCCTCCCCGCGCCCGGACCAGCGCGGTCGCCAGCGCCGCCGCCGGCGCCGTGTCGCGCTTGGCTGGCTCCGCCACAATCTGATCCGCCGGGATCAATCCCGCCAAGGCCGCGCGCGTGGCGGGGAGCTGCACCTCATTGGTCAGCACGAAAATGTTGCCAGCCGGCACCGCCGCACCGATCCGCCGCACGGTTTCCTCGACCAGCGTGCGGTCCGACAGCAGCCGCAACAGGTGCTTCGGCGTATGCGCGCGGCTCATCGGCCAGAAACGTTCCCCACTGCCACCCGCCATGATGCAGGCGAAGAATTTGCGAGAATCGGACATCCCGGAAATCCGGACGCCGCCCCGCGCTCCGGCAACCTGAAAAGCGAACGTCAGGTCATATCGACCACGATCTTACCGAACTGCCGGCCGCGCTCCATGAGAGCGAAAGCTTCGGCGGCCCGTGCCAGCGGGAACACCTCGCTCACAATCGGCCGGATGCGTTTCTCCGCCACAAACGCGTTCATCGCCACCCAGTCGGCGGGCGAGCCCATCGTCGAGCCGAGCAGGGAGATCTGCCGCCAGAAAACCTTCCGCACCGGCAGCGTCGCGTCGCCGCGCGTGGCACCAAAGAAAACGATCCGCCCGCCGGAGGCTGCCGCGTCGACCAAACGGCCGAAGCCGTCCCCGCCCGCGCTGTCCACGATCACGTCGAACGCCCCGGCCCGAGCCGCCGCCTGAGCCGGCCAATCAGCCGCCGTATAGTCGAAACCTCCCTTGGCCCCGAGGGACACCGCCCGGGCGATCTTGTCCGCGGAGCTCGAGGTCACCCAGACCTCCGCGCCCGCCGCCAACGCGAACTGCAAAGCGAAAGTCGCCACTCCACCGCCCACGCCACTCACCAATACCCGTTCCCCCGGTTGCAGACGCGCCCGCGAAAAGAGCGCGCGATACGCGGTCAGCCCCGCCAACGGCAGCGCCGCCGCCTCCCGCCAATCGAGG
>JBEGJD010000086.1:0-4180 GCA_041184765.1 Verrucomicrobiota bacterium
CGTACTCATCATCGACGACCAAGACCGCGGGTTTCTCCGGCTTTCTTTCAGTGGCAGCGGGTGCGGTTGACGCAACAAACATACGTATCAGTTTTATTGCTAATTAAGACTACCCCAACGCCTTAGTTAGGACTCTGCAAGACCATTGTTCTAAAGCGAACCGATGTTTATCACATGATACCCCTAACTTTTGCAGCCGCAATCCTATGTAGCTTTATCGGATTTTCAGTTCTATCAATAAATCGCCACCGCATATCATACAGGGCTTTTTTCCTATTTTCTTTTTTATTTTCACTTTGGATATTATCCATATTTTTCGCGACGATTTCCGGAAGTATTAATTCAGAGAACTCCAATCAGCTACTACGATGGTCACTCATCGCAAACGGATTCATAGCATCATTCGGAGTTTGGTCACTTTGGCTTTTATATAAAGCCATAATTTCTAATTCTAATGATAACATCATCGGATCG
Source organism: Verrucomicrobiota bacterium (assembly GCA_041184765.1). Classification (GTDB taxonomy): domain Bacteria; phylum Verrucomicrobiota; class Verrucomicrobiia; order Opitutales; family Opitutaceae; genus ER46. The sequence goes on from JBEGJD010000086.1 coordinate 475, forward strand.
TCGGATCTAATCATTGCATTTATAGCCTCTGCGATCCTCTCATCGACCACAGCAATCCCTTCATTCGCGAACGCGACAGATACAGGCGAAATAATACGCGGCCCAGCCTATGCGTTTCACAACTCTGCGCTCGGCATATTCTACATCATATTTTTGATAATAGTTATTAGAAAAATAAAACACTTTACTGGGATTCAGCAACTGGAGCTTCAATATTTAGCTCTAACATGCGGCACATCCCTCTTTATACTTACAGTATTAAATCGGCTAGGCAACCTCACCGGCGTCCGCTCCCTCAATCGCGCTAGCATTCTTGTCATCGTCGCGGGCTATCTGTTCATGGCTTGGGCGCTGGCACACCATCGGATCTTCAACGCCCGCCAGGTGCTCGCCAACGTCGCCCATCGCGGGGTCGTGCTCGCCTGCCTCGTCTTTTCGACCTGGCTGCTCAGCCGGTTGCTGCAGCTGGCGATGCCCGAGACCGCGGCGTGGGTGACGAGCACCGTGATCTGCGGCCTTGGCGCCATCTGGCTCGACGACCGCACCCGCCCGCTGCTCGGGCTCGACCACGAGCGGGCCCTCGCCGGGCTCAGGGGCGAGATCATCACCGCCGCGCAAGGCCCGGCCGACGCCGAGCACCTTCGACTCTCCTGCGAGGCCATTCTGGCCAGCCACTATCGCACCGAGCGCGCCGCACTCCTCACTCTAGTCGGTGGCCACTTTTCCGCCAACGGCATCCGCATCGCGCGGGACCGGGAGGGCTTGAGCGCCCTACTTACCTTGGGATGGATCACCCCGGAGAGCCTGCAACGCCGGCGACCCACCGCCGCCAATCAAGATCTCGCCGCCCTGCTAAGCACACATCGCATCAGCGCCGCCGTCACGATCCCGTTGGGCAGTCCCGACCCGAGCCTGCTCGTGACCCTCGGACCACGGGCGGACGATTGGCCGGTCACTTACCCGGAGATCCAGCGCCTGCAGAGCGTCGCGGAGTTGATCGACAGCATCCTCACGCGCTCAAGGTTGACGGACCAGATCGCCCTGCAAAACCGCATCGAACACCTCGGGATGATGTCGCGGGCCCTCGCCCACGATCTGAAGAACCTCATCACGCCGCTGAACGCCTTCCTGATCCACACGGAGAACGGCCTGCCGCCGGAATCGGAGGCCGCGCGGGTCCACGCCTCGGCTCGCCGCTCGGTCGAAACCATCTCGGATTACGTGCGCGAGGCACTGTTTTTTGGAGAGAACCTCCGTCCAAAAGTGGAAAAAGTTGAACTCGAGGCCCTTTTGGGCCGCGTCCGGGATAACACCGCGGCCCGCGCCGGCAGCCTCCGGATCAACGTCACCGCCGAGGTTGTCCCGGGCATCTCGCTGGCGGGTGACGCCGTTCTCCTCGAACGAGCATTGATGAACCTCGTGTACAACGCCCTCGATGCCTCGATCCCCAGCATGACGGTCCGAATCGCGGCTATGCCGGGCCGGCGCGGGCGCGTCCAACTGCTGGTCGCCGACGAGGGTTCCGGCATCAGCCCTGAAGACCGCGAACGCATCTTCGACCCCTACTTCACCACCAAGCAATACGGCCAGGAGATCCGCGGCTTCGGGCTCGGACTCACAATCGTCCAAAAAATCGCCCACCTCCACGGAGGCTCCGTCACGGTGGACAGCACCCCGGGCAAGGGCGCGACCTTCACCATCGATCTGCCCTGCGAGCCGCCAGCGAAATCGGGAGATTCAAGCCACCGGCCGGCACAGGCCTGAAGAGACTCGGCGGCAAAGCATTCGAATTTACCCTTTCGGGGCGAAATTCCCCGGCATCTAAAGCAACTCCAGCTGACGCGCCGCACGGGCCGCCTCACGCTCCGCAGGCCACTCGGCCGGACGAGGCGCCATGGGAAAGCGCGCGTGGACCCGGCCTTGGAAATCCCGCGCCAAGGCCGGCGCTTCCGTATCATCCGGGTGGTGCGTGAAGAAATAGGGGGAAAGACCACGCTGGAGCCAGGCGGTGACCACGTCCGCCCAGACATCCAGGAGCGCGGCGTTTCGCGCGATCTCCGGATCTCCGACGAAACGGACAAAGGGCCGCTTCCCGGTTACTGTCGTCCGCAATGGAACCCGCGGCTTCTTCCGCTTTGCGTCCCGCGTGAACTCATCCTCCGCGACCGAGGCAAAGAGTCCGCGCGTGTCGAAATTCACCCGATCGACCCCAAGCTCCGTCAGCAGCGCGTCCACCGCGCGCTCGGCCGCTCCATCATCAAAAAACTCCGTCGCGCGCACCTCCACCGCGTACGAAAAACCCCGGGGGAGCCCGCGCAGGTATTTCCCGAGCACATCCAAGCGCGAAACCCCGAAACTAGCGTGCAACTGCAGAAAGAACGGCCCGAGGCGGCTTCCGAGCGGAGCTAGACGCTCGAGGAATTCCTCTGTCTCCCGCTCCGCCCCCGACAATTGGCGCTCGTGGGTGATAGCCCGCGGGAACTTGAAGCAGAACCGGAATTCCGGCGGCGCCTCGGCCGCCCATCGCGCCACCGTCTCCCGGGAGGGTAGCCCGTAAAAAGTCGGATTGGCCTCCGCGGCGCCGAACACCGACGCGTACTGGGGCAGAAAATCCTCGCGCCGCGCGTCCTGGGTGAAAAATCGCCCGCGCCACTCGGCATGCGCCCAAACGGGACAACCCACCCGCAATCGAGCAGCTCCGGCTTCTCCTCCACCCTCACTCATGGTGCGGAGACCGGGACCAGCTTCGTCGTGAATACCGCCCTCGAGGTCGGCTCACTCGTTTCGAGGTAGAAACTCTCACGTCGCCGTGGCGGCGCGTCCGGAGTGGATCCGCGCCAGATCCGGAATTCCCCCGGCGCATTAACGACGACGCGCAAAACGGCACCTCCCGCGAAAGCGGCCTTGAATTCGATACTCCCCTTGAATCGTCCGACGCGCACCTCCGTCCACTGCGCGAATTCCTCCGGCCGACCCCGAGCGAAGTCTGGATCGGCCCAGAATCCATCCGGCAGTTGGGTTTTGCCCTGCAGGTGGAGGGCGAGTCCGAGGCGTCGTGGTCCGTCAGCGCACTCCACCGTAACCGTGTCGCGCAGCACTCCGCCCTCGATCGCCAGTTCCCGACCGGCGCTCACGCCTGGCCGGTACTTGGGCTGCGTGGCCCGCACCCGCGTCGGAGAAAACTCCAAGACCTCACCGCGATCGTGCCCTTCCTGTCCCTCCCCGTCGATCAACGGCACGTTGTGCGCGAGCCCGCGCGTGTAGTACCCGCGGTGCAAGGGTGAGCCGTAACCCACCGTGCCGGGATCGTGCGTGATATCCGCGCCGCCGTAGGTCGCCGAAAAGTTCAACGCCTCCCGCTGGCTGTGGGACTTGGCGAGTTGCCCGTAATGGAGAAAAACCTGCCAACCCTCCGAACGGAGCACCGCCATCCGCGTGGATTCCAGATGCACCGGCGTCACCTCCGGCAATCCCACCGGACGTGGCGCCGCCGGAGGTGGATCAAGCAGGGTGTTCCAATCCCGGACACGACGCGCCTCATCCAGGCCGAGCGTCGTCGGGAAAACGCGATACGAGCGGGCAAGCAGATCGGCATCAGGCGCGCGCAACGAACCGCGGCTGTCGGCCGGGTTGGGCAACCGGCCGTCGGAAAAACGCAGGGTGAGCGGCGCGAGCAGAAGATTTTGCGCCACCGCCAGTTCATGGG
>JBEGJD010000087.1:0-4719 GCA_041184765.1 Verrucomicrobiota bacterium
GTCAATGAGCCGCGTCTGATGCGTGCCAATCAGTATTACGGCGCGGTCTGGACCCTCGGCGTGCGCGGGCGCTTCTGAAGCGACGGGCTTCCCGCGCATGGCAGGCGGGTTGCGAACGCGCTGTCCAGGCGGCGGATCAATCTCCGATCACGGTCACGATCACCTCGCGCGTGTGCGGCGAGCGGCGGTGTTCCCAGAGGAAAATCCCCTGCCACGTGCCGAGCAGCATCCGTCCCCCCCCTACCGGCACCGTCTCGCTGGTGCGCGTAAGGGCCATCTTGATGTGCGAAGGCATATCGTCGGGCCCCTCGGCCGTATGCGTGAAATCCGGATCGTCCGCTGGTACCAACCTGTCGAGCCAGCGCTCCAGGTCGCGGCGCGCCGACGGATCGGCGTTTTCCATGATCACCAGCGAGCAGCTGGTGTGGCGGCAGAAGACACTCACGAGTCCCTCGCGCACCCCGCCGCGCGCGACTTCGGCGGCGACGCGATCGGTGATCTCCAGTAGACCCGCGCCGCGGGTTGGCACGGAAAGGAGGGCCCGGTGGACAGCCATGGCCGGGATTCAGCGTGGGAAAAGCCCGGAGGCGAGCCCGGCGCTCGGGTGATCAGAACTTCACGTTTACCGCGGCGCCCACGGCGCCCACGCGGCGGATCTGATCGTAAAGCTGCTCTTCGGAAAGCCGGCTGGCCGCGCGCTCGGTCGTGCGCATCGCGTTTTCAACCGACGACATCGAAACCATGGCGGTGAGAATCCGCGAACCGCGACGATCCGCGGGCGGTGTGATCTGCCGCAACGGCTCCACCGTCAGGCGGGACGCCGGCGCCCGCGCCTCGACGCGCGTGCCACCTCCGAGAAAAGTAGCGGAAGTGACCGGGTCGGCCGAACTCACGAACAGCGAGGACTGCGCCTCCAGGGAGAGGGGCACGGTACCGACGAAAAGGGAGCGGAAGGATTCCGCCTCCGGCGTAACGAATGCGGTCTGGGCGGCTTCAATCGAAGCCGGAACCGTCGCCACCTCGGACGCAATCTCCGGTGCGCGCGCGGGAACGGTCGCCGCCACGAAACTCGCCGCCGGCGCAGGATTGATCGAACGCGGCGCAGGCGCGGACTCCACCACGGAAGCCAAGGCAACCGGTGAAGAAACCATTACCGTAACCGGGGCGACCGCGGCCACCGGCTGGGAAGCCACGGAATGCCTTCCGTCACGCACCAAAAAGAAGCCGAAACCCAATGCGACCGCTGCGCCGAGCGGAACCGGATGGCGCCGCAAACCGGACACCAATCCGCCCAGGGAAAATGCCTGCCACCACGGACGCTTCTCCACCAAGGCGGCGAGCTGCTTGGCGCGCAGCTGGCGGTCGAAATCCGCCCAGAAGGACTCGGCCGGACGCTCGGCGCGCTTCAGCCGCAGCAAGTCCTCCAAAGAAACCGGGCGTTTCCCGTCGCGATTCATCGGCGGATATAGGGCTGCAACTCCGACTGCAGGAGTTGCTTCGCGTAGTGAAGACGGGAGCGTACGGTGCCCACGGAGCAGCCCATGATGTCAGCGATCTCCTGATGGCCCAGCCCTTCGATTTCGAACAAAGTCACCACAGTACGATGCTTGATAGACAACTTTTGCATCGCATCGTTCAATTTTTCCTGAAGTTCGCGGACGTAGGATTCACGGTCCGCTCCTGACGTATCTGTCAGTAAATCAATGATTTCCTTTGCCACCGGCTCATCGGAATCGACCCGCTCGAGGCTGAAAAACGACCGCAACCTGGCTTTTCGGAGATGCGTGAAGGTGGAATTCACCGCGATCCGGTAGAGCCAGGTGAAGAAAGAGGATTGGCCCTGGAAGCGGTGGATCGACTGGAACGCCTTGATGAAGGTGTCCTGCGCGAGGTCGGCCGCGTCTTCCCGGTTCGAGCACAGGTTGTAGATGATCCCGAAGACGCGTTCGCGATAACGCAGGATCAATTGGTCAAAAGCCGCCACGTCACCCGCGTGCACCCGCTTCACGATCGCGAGGTCGGCGTCGACCTCCTGGAGGCGCTCCGGAGTCGCCACCAGCGCCTTACCCATTACTTTCGCGGCGTCGGTCACACCAAAAACGAACGCCACGCCCGTCGGCGGCGCAAATGGAAAAACCGGATCACGCCGCCGCGCCGCGCCGCAGTCCCGCCACCTGCGCCCGCAACACGTCGCCCAATTCCGTCAGACGCCCGGCCCCCGGCTCCGCGGCCCACGGCCGCAACGCGCCATCGGCCTTCGCCAGCTCCGCCTCGATCTCCTGGGTGACCGCGCCGAACACGTCCAACTCGGCCATCTGGCGCAGCCTCAAATCGAGACGCGCCCCGCCCCCGGTGATCTCCCCCGCGAGTTCGCGCGCTGCGTCGGCCGGCAAACGCTCCATCAGCGCGATCAAAGGCAACGTGAGCTTCCCGCTCGCGAGATCCGTGCCGAGGGTCTTCCCGATCCTCCCCTCCTCTCCGAAGAAATCCGCGAGGTCATCGTAAATCTGATACGCGATGCCGAGATGGCGCCCGAACCGCGCGGCCGCGGAGACGTACCCTTCCGCCCGCCCCGCGAGGCTCGCGCCGAGGTGGCACGAGACGCGGAAAAGCTCCGCCGTCTTCAGATCGACGATCCGGTGGTAGTCGGCACGCGTGACCGCGAGCGATCCGCGCCGCAGGGTCTGCACGATCTCCCCTGCGCACACGCGCCGGATCGCCTCGGAAACCGCCGAGCAGACCGCCGTCGTGGGAAACTGCGCCGCCAGGTGCAGCGCGTGGGCGAACAAAGCGTCGCCCAGCAGCACCGCCGCCTCCGGTCCGTACTCGCGCATCGCCGTCGGGCGATTCCGTCGGAGGTCCGCCTCGTCCATGATGTCATCGTGCACGAGGCTCGCCAGATGGACGAGTTCCACCACCGCCGCCGCCCGCAGCAGGTCCCGCGAGGCGACCGCACCGCCGACCCCGCCGCTCAAAAACACCAGCGCCGGACGGATGCGTTTGCCCGAGGTGTCGACGCAGTACTCCACCATGGGCCGGATCTCCGGCTCAAACTCCGCGAGTTGCTCCCGTAGCAGGCGATCCAAGCCGCCGAAGGACGGTTCCAGCAGGGAAAAGACCGCGGTGAACGCGTGGGGACGGACGGCGGCGGATTCTGGACGGAGGCTGCACATCGGAATCGAAAAGCTACGCGCGGAAACGGAAATGACCATTCATTCCCGCGGTTTTCCCAACGGAACCGCCGCCAGGAATTGGCACCGGGACAACTCAGGGAACCTCGTAAACCTCGACGAGCGCGATGCCCGTCGAAGTGCCGGCCCCCGTCACCTGCGCACTGTAGGTGCCAGGCGGGAGGCTGAGAAGCAGCGCGGCGTCTCGACCACCCGCGGCGAGCGGGAAAGCGCCCACGCGCGAGGCGGCCTCGGCGACCAACGCCGCGTCGTTACCGTTTTCCCAATTGTCGTTGTCGCGCACCACGACGTCCGCACCGCGCACCAGCCGCAGCTGCGGGTCGGCCAGCGTGCCGGCGACGTTGAAGGGCGCGCGACCGAGCGTCGGGCCCACCGCCCTGATCAAAACCTTCTTCGCGGTGTCCCCGCTGACCACGAAGCCCGCGATCAGCTGCGCCTGACCCGCGCCCACCACACCGCGTGTCGCGACATTCACCAGTTTCTGCGGAGTGAACGGTTGCGCCGCATCAACGTCATAAAGCTCGACCAAAGCCACCCCGGTGCCGCCGCCCGCGCCGGAAACCTGCGCGGTGTACGCACCTGGCGGCAGCGTCGCCACCACGGCGGCGTCCCGCGAGGCAGCGTCGAGAGGGAATGCCCCGACCTGACCGGCCGCCGTGATCAACGCGGGCGTGCCTCCCCAGTTGTCGTTCTCCAACACAAGGGTCCCGCCGCCGAAGATCTGCAGTTGCGGGTCGGCGAGCACCCCCGTGACGCCGAAAGCCGCGAGGGAGGGACCCACCGCGCGCACCAGCACGCGCTTGGGTGTGTCGCCCGCCACCACGAATCCGGCGATGAGCACATTCGCCGCCGTGCCGACCTGGCCGCGCGTCGAAAGGTTGCGCAACGCCCCGTCGCTGAACGCCGCGCCGGAGGCCAAAGCCCCGGAAACCGTGCCGCCCGGTCCGCCCGTGAGCGTGCCCGTGAGGAATCCCGTCGCGGGATCGATCCGCGCCACCAGGCGCGTACCCGTCTGGGAGACGACGGTAAACGCACCGCGGGCATCGATCGTCGAGGCGCCGGCGTCGCGGAAAGTACCATCGGCGATGTACGCGGTCACCGCGCCGTCGGCTCCGGCGACCACCGCCAGGATGCTGTCGGGACGACCACTGATACCTCCCGAATAAAGCCCGGCCGGCACGGGCGGCGTCCCGCCCAACGCGACCGCGCCGATGAACGTGAGTCGACCCGCATCGAGCGTGCCCGTCGCGCCGGTGTCCGAAAGCGAGCCGTTCACCTGCAAGCGGCCCGCCGCATCGGCGAGGACGAATCCCCCCGCGGAATCCACCGGCACGCCGGAGTTGAAGTAAACGCGCGCCGGGGCGGCCGAGGAAAACGCGATGAACGTGGCGTTCGTGCCGCGCGCGGAGATGACCGCGAAACGTCCGCTCTCACCGCCGCCGGCGTAGCTGCCTGTGTAAATCGTATCGCCACCCTTCAGACCGGGCGCCACCGCCAGCACGTAAGTCTCGGCCGAGAGCGTGCTCGC
>JBEGJD010000088.1:0-4271 GCA_041184765.1 Verrucomicrobiota bacterium
GCATCATCACGGGTGCCGTGAGTAACGCCGTCACCCGGAACCTGCTGGAAGGCGCCCGCGTCGAGATCCCGAAACTCGGGGTTTCCGCCCTTACCGACGCCACCGGCCAGTACCGCCTCGCCGGCGTTCCCGCCGGCACCCACGAGCTCGTCGCGAGTTACATCGGCTTGGACCCGCTCCGCGCATCCGTGACCGTCGATGCCAGCCGAACCGTGGTGCGGAATTTCGACCTCAGCAGCGGCGTGTACCAGCTCGACGCGTTCAAAGTAACCGGCGAGCGCGAGGGCAACGCGCTGGCGCTCACCGCGCAGAAGAACGCGCCCAACGTGAAGAACATCGTGGCGATCGACGCCTACGGAAATCTTCCGAATATGAACGCGAGTGAGCTCGCCATCCTGCTCCCCGGCGTCGCCGGCACGGTGAACGACGAGGGCAATTACAACGGGATGAACATCCGCGGGATCGCGGCCAACCTGAACACCATCACGGTAGACGGCGCCCTGCTCGGGAGCCAAGGCGGCGCCGCCCGCGCGACCCGCATCCACACCATCACGGGGTCCATGTTCGAGAGCCTCGAGCTCACCAAGGGCCACACGCCCGACAAAGGCGCCGACTCCCTCGGCGGCACCATCAACCTCAAGAGCCGCTCGCCGCTCAACCAGCGGGAGAAGCGCCGCGTCACGTTCAACCTCTCCACGCGCCTCGCCCCGTCCTTCACCGAGCAGATCCCGATGCGCGAACGCCACCGCGCCCACCCGCTGCTCAACGTCGCGTGGCAGGAGGTCTTCGGCGTGCTCGGCGAGGAGCGCAACCTGGGCGTCGCCGTGAACCTGTTCTACAGCGAGCAGGCCGTCGGCAATTTCGGCACCACGCGTAATTTCCAGACGACCTCAGCCCAGCCGGCGTACCTCTGGGATTACGGTACCGAGGACAATTACAACAACCGCAAGCAATCGAGCGTGAACGCCAAGGTCGATTACCGGCTCTCGGCCGCGACGAAGGTCTCGCTCAACACCATCTACAACGACGCCTTCGAGCGCTTCCGCCTGCGCTACGGTTTCCGCGCCTACACGGGATCCGCCACCACCGTGCCCAACGCCACCTCGGGCGTCGTCCCCGGCTTCACCGATCGCATCACCGAGGTGCGCGCCGTCTCCGGTTCCAACGTCGATATCACCTCGCAGATGTCGAATTTCTTTCATCGTCAGCGCCACATCGACCTGAACGTGGAGCACAAGTGGGGCGCGCTCGAGGTCGACTACGGCTGGGCGCTCAGCATCGATCACATTAACGGCGGCGGCGGCGACGGCGGCGTGCTCGTGAACCGCAACATCGCGCCCGTCGGCTGGATTCTCGACCGCACGCAGTCGGATCTTTTCCCGCGCTTCATCCAGACCGCCGGTCCCGACCTGCGTCTGGCGTCCAGCTACAAGCCCAACAGCTATAATTTCGCCGACACCAAGGCGATTCACGAACCGCGGGAAGTGCGCGCCAACTTGAAGTACCAGGTCCCCGTCGCGATGAAGCTCTCGCTGAAGGCCGGCGCCCGCGTACGCGAGGAGAAGGTCGAGGACCGCAGCAAGTCGCGGCGTTACAACTTCACTGGTTTGCATGCGGGCCAACTTCCGACTGACCCGAGCATCCTCACCTACGGCGACCTCAAGACCGGGCTGAAGATCCCCGCCTGGAGCGCGAACGCCATCGCGACCGGTCGCACTCCGCTCGATTCGGTCTTTTGGTCCGAGGATCGCTACTTCGCCGAGCAGCAGAAATTCACCAACACCCGCGGCGCCACCGAAACCGTGTCCGCCGGTTACGTCATGGCCCAAGGCAGCATCGGCCGAACCGGGTTTCTCACCGGCGTCCGCACCGAGAAAACCGACGACGTAAGCTGGGGCTGGGTCCGCTCCCGCGTGGCGACGACGGTCGCACAGCAACTGGCCGACCCGGTCGGTTCCGCGCAAAAGGACTACGCCGCGAACCGACGCGAGCTGAAAGGCAGCTACACGAAATCATTCCCCAGCGTGCACCTCACGCAGGACCTGATGCCGAACCTGAAGGCACGGCTGTCGTGGTCCAATAGCTTCGGCCGCCCGCCGCTCAGCGGCTTCTACCCGAGCGAGACGGCCAACGACACGGCCCGCACCCTCACCGTCCCCAATCCGTCCCTGCGCCCGCAGACCGCCGAAAATTGGGATACCACCCTCGAGTATTACTTCGAACCTGTCGGCAACCTTTCGGTCGGTTGGTTCCGCAAGAGCATCCGCGACTACTTCGTCAGCGGAATCCAGAACGGCATCGTCGGCACCGGCGGCGACAACGGCTACGGCGGCGAGTACGCCGGCTACACGATCCTGACGCAGGCGAATCTGGGGACCGCGGACATCAAGGGCTGGGAGTTCAGCTACCTGCAGCAGTTCACTTTTCTGCCGGGTCTCCTCAAGGGCCTGTCGCTTTCGGTCAACTACACGCTGCTCGACACCAGCGGCGACTTCGGCGGCTCGGTGCAGCGCACCACGGGACAGGTGCCGGGATTCATACCACGCTCCGGCAACATCAGTCTCGGCTGGCGCCATCACTCGTTCAGCGCACGGGTGACCGCGAACCGCGTCGGCGACTACATCCGCAACTTCACCGCCATCGGCTCCGGCGCGAATCTGTACACCGAAGCCCGCACGGTCGTGAACGCCGGCGTGGCTTATCAATGGCGTCCGGCCGTCGGCTTCACCCTCGACGTTCAGAATATCTTCAACGAGGGCCAGCGCTGGTACCGCGGCATCCCGGATCAGATGGCCCAGATGTACATTCCGGGCACGACAGTCACGGTCGGCGTCAGCGGGCGCTTCTGATCCGGCGCATTGCCCGGGAGCGAGCCAACCTCCTGCGCCATTTGCTCCGCCGTCAGCGTTTCTTCGTTTTTGCCGGCGGGGAGGCGCTTGCCCGCTGGCCGGCCGGATCTTCATTCGGGGTGCCGCTCCAAAGCGGTGCGCGGTTAGTCGCGTTCCACTGCGCCCATTCGGCCGCCATGGCCGCAACCACGTCGGGATGTTTGGCCGCGAGATCGTCCGTTTCCCCGATGTCCCGGGATAAATCGAACAGCTGCCAGCCGCTATTGGTTTTCGCCTCGAAGTCCCGCCAATCGACGAGCTTCCAGTTTCCCCGGCGCACCGCGCGCTGAGGACCAAAGCGCCAGAAAATCGCGGCGTGCGGCGCTTCCTTTCTCGACCCGTTCAGATGCGGCAGCAGGTCGGCCCCCTCCAATCCTTGCGGCCGCAATTGCCCGGCTGCCGCCAGGGCGGTCGGCAGGATATCCAGGGCGCTGACCGGATGGTCGAACGTCGCGCCCGCCGGCAGATATCCCGGCCACGAAACGAAAAACGGCACGCGAATGCCCCCCTCGAGCATCTGCCCTTTGTCGCCGCGCAGAGGCGTATTCACGCCGGTGTTGTAGGCGAAGAAACCTTTCCTCCCGGAGCCGCCGTTGTCGCTCAGGAAGAACACGAGCGTCTCCTTTTCCTGTCCGCTCGCGCGCAGGTGCGCCGTCACGCGGCCGATCGCCTCGTCTAGTCCGAGCAGGAGCGCCAGGTACCCGCGCCGCGCGAGATCCGTGACGGCGGCCGGCAGCCGCTCGCGCCAGCGCTCCGCGATCTCCAGCGGCGTATGCACCGCGTTGTAGGCAAGGTACAGGAACCAGGGCTTCGCGGCATCGCGACGCATGAAGCGGATCGCCTCGTCCGTGAAAAGGTCGGTCGCGTGTCCCTCGAGCTTCTGCACCTCGCGGCCCCGGTAGATCAGGTCGTGCGAATGCGCGCTGCCGAACTTCGGGGCAGCCTTCGCGTGCAGCAGGTAATTGTGCCCGCCCACCAGGAAGCCGAAAAATTCATCGAACCCCCGCGATTGGGGATGATGCGCGGCGTCGAACCCCTGGTGCCACTTCCCGATCAACCCCGTGGAGTATCCAGCGGACTTCAGCCGATCCGCGATCGTACGCTCTCCCAGCGGCAGACCCAGGACGGCCTCGTCCCCGACGTGCGGGTTAAACTCATGTCCGAAACGAGTCTGGTACCGACCCGTGAGAAAGCCTGCCCGCGACGGGCTGCAGTATGGGGCCGTCACATACCCGCTGGTGCAGCGCACCCCCGCTCCGGCCAGGGCATCGATGTTCGGCGTGCGCACCTCCCTTCCGCCGTGGACGCCGATATCCGCATACCCCAGGTCATCGGCGACAATCACGAGCACGTTGGGTCGCGCGCCTGCGAAAGACGCGCCGA